>CAJNCE010000007.1:0-121746 GCA_905221185.1 bacterium
CTCATCTGGTCAGCACGGTTTTGCAGGATACAGATGGGCAGTTTATCGGTTTATCCGTGGCAGAGGATTTGGCTTTTACTCTGGAAAATGACGTGACAGCTCTAGATGAGATGAAAAGCCGTGTTCATAAATGGGCTGAAAAGCTGGACCTTCTTTCTTTATTGTCTCAGCGTCCCCAGGATTTGTCAGGTGGACAAAAGCAGCGAGTTAGTCTAGCTGGTGTTTTGATTGATGAGAGTCCGATTCTCTTGTTTGATGAGCCGCTCGCGAATCTGGATCCCAAGTCAGGTCAGGATATTATCGAATTGATTGACCAGATTCATAAGGAGGAGGGGACGACGACTCTTATTATTGAGCACCGTTTGGAGGATGTTTTGCATCGCCCTGTGGATCGGATTGTCTTGATAAACGATGGTCGTATCCTCTTTAATGGGAGTCCTGACCAGCTACTAGCTACTGATTTATTGACCCAAAATGGAATTCGAGAACCTCTTTATCTAACCACTCTCCGTCAATTGGGTGTGGATTTAGCCAAGGAAGAACAATTAGCAAATCTGGATAACTTGTCTATCTCGAAAGGTCAGGTTCAGTTGCAGACTGAACTGGCAAAAGGAACCCCAGAATTACAGTCACTCTTTAGACTAGAGGATGTGTCTTTTTCTTATGATGATAGACCGATTTTGAAATCCCTACATTTGGATATTAAAAAGGGTGAAAAGATTGCCATTGTCGGAAAAAATGGAGCAGGGAAATCAACTCTAGCCAAGGCTCTAAGTGCTTTTATTCAGACTGAAGGTCGCTATCTTTGGGAAGAGCAGGATATAAAAGGAGATTCTGTTGCAGAGCGGGCGGAACGAGTAGGCTATGTGCTGCAAAATCCCAATCAAATGATTTCAACCAATATGATTTTTGATGAGGTGGCTCTAGGGCTTCGTTTGCGAGGTGTGGACGAGCAGGAAATTGAAACAAGAGTCTATGAAACCTTGAAAATCTGCGGTCTTTATGAATTCCGTAATTGGCCGATTTCTGCCCTGTCATTTGGACAGAAAAAACGTGTCACTATTGCATCGATTTTGGTTTTGGGAGCTGAAATTATCCTCTTAGATGAACCGACAGCAGGTCAAGACCAGAAGAATTATACTGAGATTATGGAATTTCTTGAAGAACTGCATCAAAAAGGGCATACCATTGTCATGATAACCCATGATATGCAATTGATGCTGGATTATTCAGACCGGGCCCTAGTCATGGTGGATGGGGAATTGATTGCAGATACTGATCCAGCTAGTCTGTTGAGCAATCCTGAGCTGTTAGTAAAAGCCAATCTAAAAGAAACTTCAATCTTCAACTTGGCCAAGAAATTAGATGTTGATCCACTTGCTTTAACGGCATTTTACAAAGAAAGGAGAGAAGGATGCAAGCAAAATTAATTGGTTACCAGCATAGAGATACTGTGATTCATCGCTTGTCAGGAGCTGGGAAACTTCTCTTTTTCATTCTCGTGTCCTTGGCTGCCATGATTAGCTATGATACCAGACTGCTTGTTATGATTGCCATTTTTTCGGTCTTTCTCCTCTATTTGTCAGAAATCCGTTTTAAAGATGTTTCCTTTGTAGCCGTTTTTGCGACGGTATTTGCCGTTTTAAACGTCTTGATGGTCTATCTCTTTTCCCCCGAGTATGGGGTTGGACTTTACGGAGAGAGAAGTGTGATTTGGCAGGGAATTGGTGCCTACACTCTGACCAGCCAGGAGCTCTTTTATTTGCTAAATCTGGCCATTAAGTATCTCTGCACCATTCCTTTGGCTATTATCTTTTTGATGACAACTCATCCTAGTCAGTTTGCATCCAGTTTAAATCAAATTGGTGTGCCCTATAAGATTGCCTATTCTGTCAGTCTGACCTTGCGTTATATTCCAGATTTGCAGGAAGAATTCTTTACTATCAAGATGTCTCAGGAGGCGCGTGGGATGGAATTATCTAAGAAAGCTTCTCTTATGCAACGAATCAAAGGCAATCTGCTCATTATTACGCCCTTGATTTTTAGCTCGCTAGAACGCATTGATACCATCGCGACTGCCATGGAGCTTCGTCGCTTTGGAAAAGAGAAAAAGCGGACTTGGTATAGTTATCAGGCTTTGAAAAAAGGAGATTATCTTACCTTGCTTTTGGCAACCTTATTTTTAGTAGCTAGTTTACTACTTATCTTGCAGAATCAGGGACGATTTTACAATCCTTGGAAATAGCTTGAAAAAATTGAAAAAATCAAGTCGTTTCTATTGACAATGATTCTGAAAGTGTTATACTAAGAAAGTAGTTTCGCTGATTTACTTCAAACCTGTTGTGAGGTAAGTTAACGATGCCTTAACCACGCTGTTTGCTGAGCTTGACTCCGGGCAGTGTGGCTATTTTTTTGCAATGGTGAAAGGAAGCAAGTCATGACAAATCACATTGTATTATTTGAACCTCAAATTCCACAAAATACAGGCAATATCGCGCGTACTTGCGCTGCGACCAATTCTCCCCTCCACATCATCAAGCCTATGGGCTTTCCTATTGATGACCGCAAGATGAAGCGGGCTGGATTGGATTATTGGGATAAGCTAGAGATTTATTTTTACGAGAGTTTGGAAGATTTTATGTCTCAGATGAAGGGTAAACTCTATCTGATTTCGAAATTCGCGGAAAAAGTCTATTCTGAGGTGGATTTATCGACTGATGAGGACCATTATTTTCTCTTTGGACGTGAAGACAAGGGCTTGCCAGAGGACTTTATGCGAGAACATCCTGAGAAGGCTCTCCGTATTCCTATGAATGATGAACACGTCCGCAGCCTCAATGTCTCTAATACCGTCTGCATGATTGTCTACGAAGCCCTTCGCCAGCAGAACTTTGTAGGTCTTGAGCTTGTTCATACCTATGAAGTGGATAAATTGAAATAAATAATGAAAATGAACAAAATGCTTGCGCTTGCAAGCGTTTTTTGTTATGATAAAAGAGTCTTCAGGGCTGGGTGAGATTCCCGACCGGCGGTGACTTTAACTAGCTATTTTAGCTTTCTCGTCGTTGTCTTGTCTCGATATACTTTAAGTATTATCTTCGACTGCGACGCCTAGATAAATCTAAAATATCTTAGTTAAAGAAGTCCGCGAGCGCAAGCTGATGTGGTGAGATTCCACAACCGACAGTATAGTCTGGATGGGAGAAGACGAAAGAATGGCTTTGTCTGTTCTGATAGATTTATACCTAAACTGTAACCGCTTGCTTGAATTTCCTCAATAGAGTAAGAGGGAACTTTTGGGATATAAAAAGTGAGAATAGATAGAGGAATCCTTTCTAACTTCTTCTGATTTTATAGAAAATTGGAGGAACCTGTTATGACAAACACACGTCGACTTTCGACTATTGCAATTCTATCAGCCATCTCATTTGTGCTGATGTACTTTGACTTTCCGCTCTTGCCAGCGGCATCCTTCCTCAAGATCGAATTTAGTATCTTGCCAGTCCTTGTGGGCTTGGTGGTCATGGATTTGCCTGCTGCTCTAGGAATTCTCTTGCTTCGCTCACTCTTGAAATTGCTTCTTAACAGTCAGGGAGTGAATACTTACATTGGTTTGCCGATGAATATCGTAGCTTTGGGAGTTTTTGTCATCGTATTTGCTTTGATTTGGAAAAAGGAACGGACAACCCTTCGTTTCCTACTAGGCTCTCTAGCTGGAACTATTGGTTTGACCGTAGCTATGTTGGTTCTCAACTATGTTTACGCTGTTCCTTTGTACGCTAAGTTTGCTAACTTTGATATTGGAAAAATTTTGGGACTTTCCAACTACCTAATGACCATGGTATTGCCTTTCAACTTGATTGAGGGTGTCATCTTTGCCGTTTCATTCTGGTTGTTGTATGTTCTCTTGAAACCAACCTTAAAACATTATGAGAGATAAACAAACATTTTTAATGAAGGGCAGTTTTGCCCTTTTACTTTTCGTTATTCTTGGCTACATGGTCAAATTTTACCCTGAAACGCTGGTCGGTTTTGACCAACCGATTCAGACTGCCGTTCGAGGAGACTTGCCAGATTACTTGACCATTATTTTTCGAGCCATCACACGCTTGATTGATATCCCAGTGATTATCACTTGGGTTATGCTGGTAGCTTTTGTTTTTTATCGTAAGCGGTGGAAGATTGAAAGCCTACTTATGCTGGGAAATCTGGCTTTGGCAGGTCTTTTAATCCTGACCTTTAAAAACATCTACCAGCGCCCACGACCAGCTATTTTACACTTGGTTGAGGAGAAGGGATTTTCTTTCCCAAGTGGCCATTCTCTGGCTGTGACGCTGATGGTAGGGACTTTGATTGTTATTCTTAGTCAACGGATGAAAAACCCAGTTTGGAGAAAAATCGTACAAATCGTTCTTGACCTCTACCTAGTCAGTGTGCTAGTATCAAGAATCTATCTGGGAGTTCACTATCCATCAGACGTTCTTGCCAGTCTCTGTGTGGGCTTGGGAGTCCTGTTTATAGAATTTCCTTTCTATGACAAGCTCCGCTTCCAATGGCGATTTAAAGGCAAGCAGAAGTGAGTATCAAATTCCCTTGAGGAGAAAGAAATGAAAGTCAACATAAAAGATCTTCATCCAACTCAACTCTACCTATCAGATAAGAAGTTACAAGGTATTCAGAGGCTTTACAAGTCGGCAGAAACAATCAATGTTGACCCAATCAGTATTCTTGCCTTTGGAGATTACTTGTTGATTACAGATGGGCATCACAGGGCTTATCAGGCTTTATTGGCAGGTCGGGATACGATTTCTGCTGAGTTTGATAGAGACGGCGGTGATGAACTGTATTATCTCTATGCGCAAGCTTGCGAGGAAAGAAAGATTTACTCTGTTCTGGATTTAAAAAATCATATCTTACCTCAAGATGAGTATAAAGCAAAATGGTATAACTGGTGTGAGGGTTTTAATCAAGCAGCAACTCTCTTATTGAAAAGTAAAGCAGATGAAACAGAGCCTACAAATAGATAATGCACTGCGTCTTGTTCCTTTTTATACTGAAATTAGTCTAATCTAACTTGTTTTTTAACTAAAAATCTGATAAACTATGTAGTAATTGAATAGAAATCTGCAAGACTAGTAACTCAAGGGAAGTATATCAGGGAGGAGAGCCGTGACTGCAAGCTCTCTATATGAAAGCTGGGCGAATTCACTTGCGCATGGATTTAGAAATGAAGGTCTGACTTGTCAGATGAAAACGGATGGTACCGCGTGTCAACGCTCCGAGTGGAGTTTTTGGCATGTGGTTTTCTTTTTATCTACGAGCGACTGATGGAGGAATTATGTCAACTATTGAAGAACAATTAAAAGCGCTTCGCGAAGAAACGCTGGCTAGCTTGAAGCAGATTACTGCTGAAAATGAAAAAGAGATGCAAGAATTGCGTGTCTCTGTCCTTGGTAAAAAGGGTTCTCTTACTGAAATCCTCAAAGGGATGAAAGATGTCTCTGCTGAGATGCGTCCAATCATTGGGAAACACGTCAATGAAGCGCGCGATGTCTTGACAGCTGCTTTTGAAGAAACAGCTAAGCTCTTGGAAGAAAAGAAAGTCGTGGCTCAACTGGCTAGCGAGAGCATCGATGTAACACTTCCAGGCCGCCCAGTTGCGACTGGTCATCGTCATGTTTTGACACAAACCAGTGAGGAAATCGAAGATATTTTCATTGGGATGGGTTACCAAGTCGTGGATGGTTTTGAAGTGGAGCAAGACTACTACAACTTTGAGCGTATGAACCTTCCAAAAGATCACCCAGCCCGTGATATGCAGGACACTTTCTACATCACAGAAGAAATCTTGCTCCGTACCCACACGTCTCCAGTTCAAGCGCGTGCTATGGATGCTCATGATTTTTCTAAAGGTCCTTTGAAAATGATTTCGCCGGGGCGTGTGTTCCGTCGTGATACGGATGATGCGACCCACAGTCACCAGTTCCATCAAATCGAAGGTTTGGTTGTTGGGAAAAACATCTCTATGGCAGACCTTCAAGGAACCCTTCAGTTGATTGTCCAAAAAATGTTTGGTGAAGAGCGTCAAATTCGTTTGCGTCCATCTTACTTCCCATTCACTGAGCCATCTGTTGAGGTTGACGTTTCATGCTTTAAGTGTGGTGGAGAAGGCTGTAACGTATGTAAGAAAACAGGTTGGATCGAGATCATGGGTGCCGGTATGGTTCACCCACGTGTCCTTGAAATGAGTGGCATCGATGCGACTGTTTACTCTGGCTTTGCCTTTGGTCTTGGACAAGAGCGTGTAGCCATGCTCCGTTACGGAATCAACGATATCCGTGGATTCTACCAAGGAGATGTCCGCTTCTCAGAACAGTTTAAATAATGATTAGAAAAGTAGAAATGGCAGATGTTGAGGTGTTGGCTAAAATTGCAAAACAAGCCTTTCGTGAAACATTTGCGGATGATAATACGGAAGAGCAGTTACAGGAATACTTTGAAGAGGCTTATAGTCTGAGAGTTTTGTCAACTGAGTTGGAAAATCCAGAATCAGAAACCTATTTCATTATGCATGAAGAGGAGATAGCTGGTTTTCTCAAAGTCAACTGGGGAAGTGCTCAGACTGAGAGAGAATTAGAGGATGCATTTGAAATTCAACGCCTCTATGTGCTAGAAAAATTCCAAGGATTTGGACTAGGTAAGCAACTGTTTGAATTTGCTCTTGAACTTGCTACAAAAAATAGTTTTTCCTGGGCTTGGTTAGGTGTTTGGGAGCATAATACAAAAGCTCAAGCGTTTTATAACCGATATGGTTTTGAAAAATTTAGCCAACATCATTTTATGGTTGGTCAAAAAGTAGATACGGATTGGTTACTGAGAAAGAAATTAAGGTAAGAAGATGATTCTTCTATTGAAATGATAGGAAAGGAAAAGAACTAGAGTGGCAACTGTCATTCTGGAGAACTAAATTATGCTTGTATCTTATAAATGGTTAAAAGAATTGGTGGACATTGATGTGCCATCACAAGAGTTGGCTGAAAAAATGTCAACTACAGGGATCGAGGTAGAAGGTGTCGAATCACCAGCTGCTGGTCTCTCAAAAATTGTCGTCGGTGAGGTCTTGTCTTGCGAAGATGTGCCAGAAACTCACCTTCATGTTTGTCAGGTTAACGTTGGCGAAGAAGAAACCCGTCAAATCGTTTGTGGTGCACCGAATGTGCGTGCAGGTATCAAGGTTATGGTGGCACTTCCAGGAGCTCGTATCGCTGACAATTACAAGATCAAAAAAGGGAAAATCCGCGGTTTGGAGTCACTTGGGATGATCTGTTCCCTTGGTGAATTGGGACTTTCTGACTCAGTTGTACCCAAGGAATTCGCAGATGGCATTCAAATATTGCCAGAAAATGCCGTTCCTGGGGATGAAGTCTTCTCATATCTAGACTTGGATGATGAAATCATCGAACTTTCTATCACACCAAACCGTGCGGACGCTCTTTCTATGCGTGGGGTGGCTCATGAAGTGGCAGCCATCTACGACAAGGCAGTAAACTTTAAAGAATTCAGTTTAACAGAAACAGACCAAGTTGCAGCAGATGCCCTTTCTGTAGGCATTGAGACAGACAAGGCACCTTACTATGCAGCTCGTATCTTGGACAATGTGACCATCGCACCGAGTCCACAATGGTTGCAAAACCTCCTCATGAACGAAGGTATCCGTCCAATCAATAACGTAGTGGATGTGACCAACTACATCCTGCTCTACTTTGGTCAGCCTATGCATGCCTTTGACTTGGATACCTTTGAAGGGACTGACATCCGTGTGCGTGAAGCGCGTGCTGGTGAAAAATTGGTAACCTTGGATGGTGAGGAACGTGATTTGGATGTGAATGACTTAGTCATCACTGTCGCAGACAAGCCAGTAGCTCTTGCAGGTGTTATGGGTGGTCAAGCAACAGAAATCTCTGAAAAATCTAATCGTGTCGTCCTTGAAGCTGCAGTCTTTAATGGCAAATCTATCCGCAAGACTAGCGGTCGCTTGAATCTTCGTTCTGAGTCATCTTCTCGCTTTGAAAAAGGTATCAATGTGGCAACTGTTAACGAAGCCCTTGATGCAGCGGCTAGCATGATTGCAGAACTTGCTGGTGCGACGGTGCGTAAAGGTATCGTTTCAGCAGGCCAGCTTGACACTTCTGATGTGGAAGTTTCTTCGACACTTGCAGACGTCAACCGTGTCCTTGGTACGGAACTTTCATACACTGATGTCGAAGATGTCTTCCGTCGTCTTGGATTTGGTCTTTCTGGAAATGCAGCTAGCTTTACAGTCAGCGTACCCCGTCGTCGTTGGGATATCACCATTGAAGCAGACCTCTTTGAAGAAATCGCTCGTATCTATGGTTACGATCGTTTGCCAACCAGTCTTCCAAAAGATGATGGTACAGCTGGTGAATTGACTGCGACACAAAAACTTCGCCGTCAAGTTCGTACCATCGCTGAAGGGGCAGGTTTGACAGAAATCATTACCTACGCTCTGACAACTCCTGAAAAAGCAGTTGAGTTCACAGCTCAACCAAGTAACCTTACTGAACTTATGTGGCCAATGACTGTGGACCGTTCTGTCCTCCGTCAAAATATGATTTCTGGTATCCTTGATACCGTTGCCTACAATGTGGCTCGTAAGAACAAAAACTTGGCACTTTACGAGATTGGAAAAGTCTTTGAACAAACAGGCAATCCAAAAGAAGAACTTCCAAATGAAATCAACAGCTTTGCTTTTGCCTTGACAGGCTTGGTGGCTGAAAAAGATTTCCAAACGGCAGCAGTTCCAGTTGATTTCTTCTATGCTAAGGGAATCCTAGAAGCATTATTTACTCGCTTGGGGCTAGAAGTGACCTATACAGCTACGGCTGAGATTGCTAGTCTTCACCCAGGTCGTACAGCAGTGATTTCACTTGGTGACCAAGTTCTTGGTTTCCTTGGCCAAGTGCATCCAGTCACTGCCAAGGCTTATGATATTCCAGAAACGTATGTAGCTGAGCTTAATCTTTCAGCCATCGAAGCTACGCTTCAACCTGCTACTCCGTTTGTGGAAATCACGAAATTCCCAGCAGTTAGCCGTGACGTTGCCCTTCTCCTCAAGGCAGAAGTGACTCATCAAGAAGTTGTAGATGCTATCCAAGCTGTCGGCGTGAAACGTTTGACAGATATCAAACTCTTCGACGTCTTCTCAGGCGAAAAATTGGGACTTGGTATGAAGTCAATGGCTTATAGCTTGACATTCCAAAATCCAGAAGATAGCTTGACTGACGAAGAAGTTGCACGCTACATGGAAAAAATCCAAGCATCACTTGAAGAAAAAGTGAATGCAGAAGTGCGTTAACTCATCAATCCATCCTCCGGGGTGGATTTTTCTTTTCAAATAACAATTCAGGATCAAAAATGGACAGTTGAGGAGCGGAGGTGATAAATTGAGTTTGCTACTGTATAATGGATTTATCACTAAAAGTGCTCCAGACCATATTTTACACAGCAATAGTCTTCTAAAAATGGACAGAAGTCATTGTAAAGGCTATCAAAAAGGAGTATAATGAGTGCAAGACATTTCGGAGGTGAAAGATGCTAGAAGTAAGAAGTCTAGAGAAAAGTTTTGGCCCCAAGCAAGTTTTGTTTGGTATTGACTTTCAGGCACGACCAGGTCGTATTTTGGGACTAGTCGGGAAAAATGGTGCTGGGAAGACAACGATTTTCCATAGTATTTTGAAGTTTTTAGAATACCAAGGAGAAATTAGTCTGGATGGGCAGGATATTCGTCAGGAGACCTATGCTCGGATTGGCTATCTGCCTGAAGAACGCAGTCTCATGCCTAAATTGACAGTCCTTGAACAAGTTCGCTACTTGGCTACTCTAAAAGGCATGGATGCCAAGGAAGTCAAGGAAAAACTCCCTCAATGGATGAAGAGGTTGGAAGTGAAAGGGAAACTGACTGATAAAATCAAGAGTCTGTCAAAAGGAAATCAGCAGAAGATTCAGCTCATTATTACGCTGATTCATGAACCAGACTTGATTATCTTGGATGAGCCTTTCAGTGGTTTGGACCCAGTCAATACAGAATTGCTCAAACAAGTCATTTTTCAGGAAAAAGAGCGAGGAGCAACCATTATCTTTTCTGACCATGTCATGACCAATGTCGAGGAACTTTGTGACGATATTCTAATGATTCGAGATGGCCGTGTGGTCTTGCATGGGCCGGTTCAAGATGTTCGCAATCAATACGGGAAAACACGTCTCTTTGTTTCAAGTGAACGAAGTAAGGAAGAATTGGAAAACCTTCCTCATGTCAAGCAGGTGAGCTTGACCAAACAAGGTAGTTGGAAATTGATCTTAGAGGATGAGAGTGCTGGAAGGGAACTTTTCCCAATCTTGACTCAAGGGCAATATATCGCAACCTTTGACCAACAAGCGCCAACAATCGATGAAATCTTTAAACTAGAATCAGGGGTGGAAGTATGAGAAATATGTGGGTTGTAATCAAGGAAACCTATCTTCGACACGTCAAATCGTGGAGTTTCTTCTTTATGGTGATTTCACCGTTCCTCTTTTTAGGAATCTCTGGAGGTATTGCTTATCTCCAAGGCTCTTCAATGGCTAAAAATGATAGAGTGGCAGTAGTGACAACAGTGCCATCTGTAGCAGAAGGACTGAAGAATGTAAATGGTGTTAATTTTGACTACAAAGACGAAGCAAGTGCCAAAGAAGCGATTAAAGATGAAAAATTAAAAGGCTATCTGACTATTGACCAAGAGGATAGTGTCTTGAAGGCAGTTTATCATGGCGAAACGTCGCTTGAAAATGGAATTAAATTTGCAGTTACAGGTACACTCAATGAACTGCAAAATCAGCTTAATCGTTCAACTGCTTCCTTGTCTCAAGAGCAGGAAAAACGCTTAGCGCAGACAATTCAATTCACAGAAAAGATTGATGAAGCCAAGGAAAATAAAAAGTTTATTCAAACAATGGCAGCAGGCGCCTTAGGATTCTTTCTTTATATGATTCTGATTACCTATGCGGGTGTAACAGCTCAGGAAGTTGCCAGTGAAAAAGGCACCAAAATTATGGAAGTCGTCTTTTCTAGCATAAGGGCTAGTCACTATTTCTATGCACGGATGATGGCTCTGTTTCTGGTGATTTTGACGCATATCGGGATTTATGTTGTAGGTGGTCTGGCTGCCATTCTGCTCTTTAAAGATTTGCCATTCTTGGCTCAGTCTGGTGTTTTGGATCACTTGGGAGATGCATTCTCACTGAATACATTGTTCTTTATTTTGGTCAGTCTCTTTATGTATGTAGTCTTGGCAGCCTTTCTAGGTTCTATGGTTTCTCGTCCTGAGGATTCAGGAAAAGCCTTGTCGCCTTTGATGATTTTGATTATGGGTGGTTTTTTTGGAGTGACAGCTCTAGGTGCAGCTGGTGACAATCTCATCTTGAAGATTGGTTCTTATATTCCCTTTATTTCGACCTTCTTTATGCCATTTAGAACCATTAATGGCTATGCAGGGGGAGTAGAAGCATGGATTTCACTTGCTATTACAGTGATTTTTGCGGTGGTAGCAACAGGATTTATCGGACGCATGTATGCTAGTCTCGTTCTGCAAACGGATGATTTAGGAATCTGGAAAACCTTTAAACGTGCCTTAGCTTATAAATAGAAGAGCCTCGCGAAAGCGAGGTTTTTAGAGATAAAAAGAGTGGAATTCAGAAAAATATTTTTCATATCTATTGACTTTTAGGGGTGAAATTTGGTATTATAGTAGGCGGTATTGTTTACCCCATTTGAAAGGCCCCGGAACCTTCCAAATACTTTTCGATGGGAAGGAACACCCATCACCGTAAACAAAAATCGAACTATATATAGGAGAAATCATGAACAAAACAACATTTATGGCTAAACCAGGCCAAGTTGAACGTAAATGGTACGTAGTTGACGCAACTGATGTGCCACTTGGACGTCTTTCTGCAGTAGTTGCTAGCGTACTTCGCGGAAAAAACAAACCAACATTTACACCACACACTGATACAGGTGACTTTGTGATTGTTATCAATGCTGAAAAAGTTAAATTGACTGGTAAAAAAGCAACTGATAAAATCTACTACACTCACTCAAACCACCCAGGTGGATTGAAACAAATCTCTGCAGGTGAACTTCGTTCTAAAAATGCAGTACGTTTGATCGAGAAATCAGTTAAAGGTATGCTTCCACACAATACTCTTGGACGCGCTCAAGGTATGAAGTTGAAAGTATTTGTTGGAGCTGAGCACACTCACGCTGCACAACAACCAGAAGTTCTTGATATTTCAGGACTTATCTAAGGAAAGGAACAATAAAGTATGTCACAAGCACAATATGCAGGTACTGGACGTCGTAAAAACGCTGTTGCACGCGTTCGCCTTGTTCCAGGAACTGGTAAAATCACTGTTAACAAAAAAGATGTTGAAGAGTACATCCCACACGCTGACCTTCGTCTTGTTATCAACCAACCATTCGCAGTTACTTCAACTGTAGGTTCATACGACGTTTTCGTTAACGTTGTAGGTGGTGGATACGCTGGTCAATCAGGAGCTATCCGTCACGGTATCGCTCGTGCCCTTCTTCAAGTAGACCCAGACTTCCGCGATTCATTGAAACGCGCAGGACTTCTTACACGTGACTCACGTAAAGTTGAACGTAAGAAACCAGGTCTTAAGAAAGCTCGTAAAGCATCACAATTTAGTAAACGTTAATTCGAAAGAATTACTATACTTATACAGAGCACCTTTCGGGGTGTTCTTTTTTTATACTTTCTTACTAAATTGGTGCAATTGACACAGTTGTTGCGACTTTAGTCGCTTACAAATGTGGCTGCAACCTGACAAAGTCAGTTGCCTCAAAACGTTAATCAATACGATTATATCAACGTTTCAAAGCACTCAAAAGTTTACCTTATGGGTGCTTTTTTCGTGTTTTTTTGAAAAGTTCACCTCAAAGTTTACCTTATTTTCACCTTATTGTTTTAGAGACTTTAAAGCAAATTCACCTACTGTCATAGGAACTACATTAGAAGTATTTACATAAATCTGTGTTGTTCCTGTGTCACTGTGTGTTAGAGCCTCAGAAATAGCTTCTAAGCTCATTCCTGCTTGTTTAGCAAGCGTTGCTCCTGTATGTCGCAGTTTATGAGGTGTAGCATGTGCCAGCTCTTTATGTCGCTTTCTAATGCTTTTCATTTTATTGTTTAGATAGTCAGCATGTAAAGGCTTGTTGATGTTTCCTCTTGTGTCGATATATGTAAAAACAAATTGTTCTGGATTACTGATGATGCCAAACTTTGCTAGTTCATATTTTTGTTGCTCTTTCCAAGAGGTAAGAAGTTGAAGTAAATCATTAGAAATAGAGAAAATAGTTTTCTTATTTCCCTTTGTTGATTTTACTTCTCCATATCTATCTAAAGCTTGAATTAGCTGAATCTGTGATTTTGAAAAATCGATATGTTTCCATTGAAGAGCATAGGTTTCAGATTTTCTATCGCCTAAGAAAAAAGTAAGATAAAATAGGACATAATCTTTAAGGGTTATTTTATCATTCTCTAAATCTTCTTGAAATGCTGAGAACCATTCTTGGAGTTGTTCATGAGTTAGATATAAATCTTCCTCTCTCTTTGACTCTGCAAGTTGAATCTTTTTAGTAGCTTTTATTCGTCTTAATATTTTTGCGATTTTATTCGCTTCAATATATTCCAGTTCTTCTGCCCAGTCAAAAATAGAAATCACATAGCTACGTAAAGATTTAAAGTTCGCATATTCGTTAGCTTTTGATGTCATAAGGTTTAAAATAACCTGCTTGTTTTGATTTAGAAACTGTATTGTATAATTTCCAAGAAGTGGTAGTATATGTTTTTCAAAACTACGGACTATCTATTAGATGGAAAAAATGACGACATTGATTTATCAAATATCGAAGTATTGTTCCGTATGACTTCTGATGGATTGACAGAGGAAGAAAAGGTAATCTTTCGCGATGAGTTGATTGAATTCATGAAAGAGCATAAAAAACTTTTTGATGAGGACAAAAAATGAGACTTAAAGAACATAGACAACAGCGTAGAATGGTTCGTGCGGAACTGGAAAAAGAAATCTAAACGATTGTACGTAGTATCAGCCGTTGAGGAAATTGTGAGACTGATATGCTTTTGTGAACAGCTATTCAGTTGGCTAAGTTTTTTGAAGTAAGTTTGGATGAGTTTGTAGGATAAAATGTTCTTGACAGAATTCTCGAATTATTTTATACTTTAAATGCGTATGAACAGATTCTATGGCTTAGCGTTTCGTAAGTCGTTCTCCCTCTAGCAGGGAGATATAGCAAGTTACTTTAGCTTCCTAGAGGTCTAGTTGACTTGTCTGTTGCATTTTGCGTAATGAGTTTTCATACGCTTTTTTATTATTCTTAGGAGAAAACAATGAATTATGAGGATATACGCTCCAGGGACATGTTAGCTTTTGCCCTTGGGATTCCAATAAAACAATTGACAGGGTTGCTATATGGAGTGAAAATTGAAAATTGTTACACTACATTTACAATTAGTAAGAAAAATGGAAGTGAACGTACCATCAGTGCTCCAAATAAGAGCTTGAAATATGTGCAACGTAAGCTAGCTCGATTGCTTTTAAAACGGTACGAAGAATTTTTAACAGAAAAAAATACTAAAAATAGGATATCACATGCATTTTTTAAAGGAAAAAGTATAAAAACTAATGCATTACCTCATAGAAACAAAAGGTACGTACTTAATGTAGATTTGCAAGATTTTTTTGATTCGATTCACTTCGGTAGGGTACATGGTTTTTTTAAGAATAATGATTTTTTTAAATTACCTGATGTAGCGACAGTCATTGCTCAATTAACTTGTTACGAGGGAGTACTACCACAAGGAGCTCCAACGTCCCCAATAATTTCAAATTTAATATGTCAAATCCTTGACTATAAAATAATTGAACTGTGTCAAGAATATCACTTAACATATACAAGATACGCTGATGATTTAACTTTTTCGACAAACGAAAAAAATTTTGACAATAATTATCAAGATTTTCTAGACAAACTAGATAAATTAGTTACTCGTTCTGGCTTTAAAATTAATGCGGAAAAAACTCACTTTCAAGAATATAATAGAAGGCAAACAGTAACAGGTCTCTCGGTAAATAAGAAACTAAATGTGAAAAAAGATTTTTATAAACATACTAGAAGTATGGCACATAGTTTATATAAAACTGGAAAATTTATGATAAACGGTAAAGAAGGCACTCTGAATCAATTAGAAGGGCGGTTTTCTTTTATTAATGACTTGGTGAAGTACAACAACAGATTAGAAGAATTACCATCTCTAAAATTAAATTCAATAGAATACAAAAAGAATTTACAATTTACCGATGGAAAGGAATTCGAAGTCAAGAAAAATGAGCAGAAACAGATACTCGATTGGAAAAAGAATTTAAGTACTTTATCAATTAGAGAAAAAGACTATCAAAAATTTATTTTTTATAAATATTTTATAGCTAATACAAATATTACTGTAGTAACTGAGGGCAAGACTGACAGTAGATATATTAAAGCAGCTCTTCGAAAATACTATGCAGAATACCCAGAGTTAGTTACTAAGGAAAAAGATGGGTTCAAGTATAAAATAAATTTTTTACCTCGAACAAAGAGGATGAGATATTTCTTCGGTTTTTTGTCAGGTGGTGGATCTGACCAAATCCAACTTTTTAATTACTTTATTAATCGGGATAACCATATAAGTCGTAATTACATCAAATACTTTAAAGAAATCTCTGAGGATGTACCTTTGCCTCAAAAACCTACGGTATTTTTATTAGATAATGAGTGGGAAATCAAAAAGCCTCTACATAATATAATCAAAGTATTGTGCAATGCTCAAAATTTAAATGATAAAGATATCATTCAAAAAATACATACCGATTACTTGTATCACGTAGATTTAAATGCCTTTTTAATGACATTACCAGTAGATAATTTAAGTACTAAATGTGAAGTAGAAATTGAAAATTTATTTGATTTGGAAAAAATAAATACTGAGCTAATTGAACCTCTTCACGATGGGAAGAAATTTGATATCAAAAAGGAGCACGGCAATGATAAATCCATAGGGAAAGAAATTTTTGCAAACACAATATTAACTAACTACGACTCTGAAATTATTGATTTTTCAAATTTTAAGCCATTATTAGATAAACTTAGCGACATATCAAAGGATTTTACAAAATATACTTAATAACGAGCTAATAGGCAGATATAAAGTTTAAAGGACAAGCATTATTGATTTTACTCTAAAAAATCTATAATGTTTGCCCTTTAGTATTATATCTAACTCTATTACTATTTTGTCATATTAAACTTCTTAAACTCATCCTTATATGCTTTACTATCTTTTTTGAAATATTGACGTTCTGAGCCTGTAATACTAGCAGTGATAACATCATTCTTGTATTCATATTTTACCGTTGGATTGACGAATCCTGAAATCTCAAAGGTTTGTGTATCAGTATCAATCGTCATGTTACTAGTTGAAACTTCGACATCGACAGTTCCCTTGTCACCCTTAATGGTGATGACCAGGTTGGTTCCGTAGTCCCCGGTTTCATAGTATTCCCCGTCCATGATAGGTTTACTTGAACAAGCGACGAGAAAGAGAGTGGTAAGAGAAAGAGCAATAAGGCTAAGTAATTTTTTCATAAATATTTCCTCCTAGTTGGAATTTATTTTACAGGAATCGTGTTACAAACGTGTTAATGATAGGGTTTCAATTTAATTGCGAGACAGATGCATTAGTTGTTAAACTAATTTTCAGTGGACATTCATCCATTTTTTTTTATATAATTTTAGTCAACCAAATAGTTGACTTATAAATTTGTGAGGAGGCGTACTATGAAAGACGTTTATACAAGAGTAACCCAAATTGCAAGAGAACAACTATACCAATTCATGAAGGATAATCAGGTTTCACCCTTAAATTATCACTTTCATTACTATTTTGATGACTGTATCCAAAAGTTTGCCATTAAGGTAATGGAGCATCACTTTACCAATCGGAAGATTGAGGGATTGACGATGATAGATGAGGACGGTATTTTAATTTCCTATGAAAGTCAGAATTCGCAAGTTAAACAGTACTTCACTAAGTGTCATGAACTAGGTCACTATATCTTGGGACATTCAGGGAAGCAGTTTACTCAATTAAATGGAAAAAAAGATACGATTGACGAGAGTGAAGCCAATCTTTTCTCTGCTTATATTCTCATGCCTGATATTGTCTTACTATCAAAAATTTATTATCGCTTGGATAGTTTCAAGCAAGTAATGACAGAGCTATCCGTATCAGCGGATGCCTTGGAATTTCGATTACAAGATTTATTCCGCTATCGTTTGAAACGAAACAATCAAGAGATTAACTCAACTATTTATCAATATCAATCAGGTCAAAGCAAGTTTGTCCTCAGTATTTTTGAGAAAGTCCATACTGAGATTGAAGACGAGTACCGAGTGGTGAAAGAAGATGTTTTTGCTAAAGTTCTGAATCGCTTGAGAGAGTGTCATTCTGTGGCAAGTACAGAGTTTCCTGAGTTGCTAGAAAATAGCTTTCGCAAGGAACTAGAACAAGAAGATGATATTGGTACTTGGTTAGAATATGACTTTGGACAGTCAGTGGGTTACGCCTGGCGTACAGATAAGTTGACCACAAAGCAAGCAAAATCACGAGTCAAAACAATACTCCTATTAGAAAAGAGGTAGTTATGTATCAACCTGATAAATTAAAACAAAAACGAGAAGAGCTAGGCTTAGAGCAACAAGAATTGGCTGAGCTTATCGGAGTTTCAAAGCAGGCTTACTTCAAGTGGGAAAAAGGCTTGTCAAAACCAACTAAAGTCAATATTGCTAAGTTGGAAAAAGTCTTAAAGATTCCAGAAGGCTATTTGAGTGAAGATGAAATCTCATCTCTCTATAAGCAACTGACAGAGCCAAATCAGGAGAAAGCTATTACCTACGTTCGTGACCTGTTATCGTCACAGAAGATTGTTAGCATTTCTGAGAAACGTTCAGAGTATCATGTTTACGAGAAACTTTCTGCTGGTATTGGTGCCTCTGTTTATGGTGACCTGGACTATGACGTGGTTTACTACAATGAAGAATTACCGCATGATTTTGCTTCTTGGGTTGATATAAATTCAATGGAACCGACCTACCAGAATGGAGAAGTAGCTCTTATCATAGAGACTGGTTTCGATTATGACGGTGCTGTTTATGCTGTCGTCTGGGATTCACAGACCTACATCAAGAAAGTCTATCGTGAGGAAGAAGGACTCCGCTTAGTGTCAATCGATAAGGGTTATCCTGATAAGTTTGCGCCATTCGATGAGAACCCGCGAGTCGTAGGAAAGATCGTCGGTCACTTCATGCCATTGGAGGACTAGCTATGGGGTATTTTGACTATTCATGAGAACCTAAAAGCGACATAGCTTTTGTGGATATGAAATCCTTCTATGCTAGTGTTGAGTGTGTGGAACGTGGACTACATCCGTTGAAAACCTCTCTTTGTGTCATGAGTAGAGCGGTGAATGCTAACGGCTTGATATTAGCTTCCTCGCCGATGTTTAAGAAAGTGTTTGGTAAAAATAACGTTAGCCATTCCTATGACCTGCCTTTTGATATTAAGACCAAGAAATTCAACTATTATGTAGCATGCAGACAAGGCCTGCCTATAACCTTTGATTATGTCCGATTTATCGAAGAGTGGGCTAGGATTACTCATATCGTTCCCCCCCTCGCATGGACTTGTATATTGAGAAAAACATGGAAATCCAGTACATTTTCCAAAACTATGCCAGCCCAGATGACATTCTCCCTTATTCTATTGATGAGAGATTTATTGACAGTATTTACATTTTTGATTCTTAATTAGACTGTAATACTTAAGTAGGAGAATTATTTATAAAGATTTTTAAAGAATAGACAAGATAATGTATCTATAACGTATTAGAAAGTTATTGACTAATAGTCAGTGATTGGTTATAATAAAATTGTATACTTTATTACACGGAGATGGTGTAAAGTGGTAAATAACACATCCAAATTTGGAAGTCGGTCACTTAGGAACTAAGTTTAATGACCAAAGGTGGGTTCGAACCCTACCCTCCGAAAGAGTTTTGATTTATGAAAACTTTTTCGAAGAGTAGGGTTTTTGTTTTTGGAGGGGAAATGGCACAACAGCTTACAAAGGAAAATTTATATCAATTCTATACTGAAAATATTCGATATGCAGATTTTCAGTTAGATGTTCTTAGACGTCAAATAAGACCATTAGCAGGTGAATATTATTGGTATATTTCAAATAATAAAGAAAGTCAAATTAGAAAAAAGCTTATATATGAATTGAAAGCATTGACTAATCTATACGCTTATATTTTAGGTAGCAGATTTGAATTACAATTGATGAAAATATTACATGAAAATTCTTCGGTAGCCTTTAGTGAGGCTGAATTACAAACTATTATTAAGAGAAAAGGTACAACATATGATAAATGGCATAAGTGCCTAGAAATCAGTTTTCAAAAATCAACAGATATTGATTGGACTGATGTGAATGGACAAAATCTATTAGAGCTCTTTCGAGATAAGAGTAATTATTTAAAAGAGTTTCAGGAATTTATAACGATGAGAAATAGATTGGCTCATGGTCAGTGGAGTACACAATTAAATTCTGATGGAACAAAAGAAAGTACTCCAGATGCTTTGAATAAATACGATGATATATCAAAATTAGTTTTGTTATCAAAAAAACTAGATACAATGGTTAAGATAGTTGAAACAATAGTAGTATACAGAGAAAAAAATAATGAAAAGTTCAAAAATAAGATATCTAATTTAATTAAAGAAAACAAAATTATCGACTGTAGAATCAAAAATAGTAGCCTTAAAAAATATGTCCAACTAGAAATTAATAAGTTTGATAAGAAGAAAAGTCGAAATAGATAATAATTTGAAATTATTAAAAAAATCTGGCATTAATACGGTTCGCATATATTCTATTTAAGATCAATACTTCCAATATATCGTATTAGTTTTCGGGAAGTCAAAATTTTGTTGTTATTTATGATTACTAATGCTACAATTATATCCTTTGATGAGGTAAAATTTATGGATAATGTAGTGAGATTACACTTGAAGACTGGGACTGATTCTAGACAGGAATTGGTGGATTTCTGTTTAAATAGTAAAAAACAGTATGTTGCTATTGGGTGGAGTAGTCAGAGTGAAGATCTCTATCGTGAGAGTTTTCAAGAGTATTATCAAAGGGTTAAAGAATTATCTGGAAGAGCTAACCCAGCAATTAACGTTTTTAGGGATGCAAAAGTAGACGACTTATTCTGGACAAGAGATCTAGATGGTAGATACTGGATTTGTAGAGTTAAGTCGCCTGTTGAAGTAGTATGTGATAAACGATTGGATATTGGAGCAGTCTTACCAGTTGAAGCTTATAATTTTTGAATGCAAGTTCCTGGTCAAATTAAATCGTCCTTCAATAGGCCACGAGGTGGTACTGTTGAAAGAATTCGTGATAGAATAATAATTGAGTATTCGAAAACAATTTTTAATCAATTATCAAACAGTAAATATTATAAGGTTATTCCATATGAGGATAATCTTTTGGATAATCTACCAGATTTTGACTTAGAGGAACTTGTGATATCTTATTTGCAAATAGAAGAGAACTACTATGTTCTATCTAATTCAATAGCAAATAAATCTACTACAATTAAGATCGAGTGTGAAATGATTTCTAGGGAGGTTGGCAACTTTAGGAAAGCTGTGGTTCAGGTGAAAGGTAAGAAAGCGAAAGTACTTGATGCTTTAGATTTTAAACAATATGTTGAAGAGGGATATATAGTTTACCTATATGCACCGCAAGTAATTAATATAGATCAGATTGACAATGTGATTCGAATAGATAATGATGACCTATTAGATTTTTACAAGAAAAACAAACCCATACTCCCATTATCAATAACTCAGTGGGAAACTCTATTCGGGAGTAATAACAGCTAAGTTGTTTACTTGAAATTTCCCTCATTCAATAAAACTTATACAAATTTTTTGAAATAAAAAGGCAGTTGAAAACTATAGAATATTGATTTTACACTATTTTTAGTCCAACTGAAACTCATACTTTCCAAACCAGGTCTTAAGAAAGCTCGTAAAGCTTCACAATTCTCAAAACGTTAATCAATACGATTATATCAACGTTTCAAAGTGCTTTTTTGTCGATTTTTTAGCTCGATTAGCTTTGTGATAACCTTCTGATAACCTTTTCTAAATTTTGATTGCAAGGCTAGGCGTGATTACCTTATTTAATTTCTATCATTTTTTATTTTGATGAAGGGTAACTTAGTTTCTACGGAATAACCTTTTTCGGTCATAATAAAACACTCCTGTTCATAGTTTCACTAGATCTAAACAGGAGTGTTATTTTTGCGTCTCAATTTATGTGTTCAGTGCCTATCTACTTTTCTAGTAACCAATCTATAATGTTTTTCTTCTCAATACCATTGTAATTGGCTGTTGGCTGAATCGTATCCATTGTTAATAGATATTTTGAGAATTGATCTTTAATGGCTTCTAGTGGTCTAAGTTCTCTTTCTAGTGTTTCTGGAGCAAGTGTTGTTTCACTGACTTGATAATAAGTGTAGTGACCAAGATCAGTTACAACAACAAAATCAACCTCATATTTATCTAAATTACCAACATATACTTGTGAATATCTACGTCTCAATTCCAAATAGACAATATTTTCCAAGATATGGCCAATATCTTCTTTGTGGTCTGGCAATAAGAGGTGTCGTAAACCTAAATCAACGGGATAATATTTTTCTAAGCGTTGCAATAATGCTCTACCTTTTACATCAAAACGTGGAACGGAATAAAAAAGCAAACTATCTGTCAAAGTCGTTAAATAATTTTCCAAAGTATTATGGGATATTGAAACATTTTGGCTGACAAGGGTATTGCGAATCTTATTTGTTGATATTAAGCTACCTGTACTACTGAGAAGGGTTCGGACAATGCGCTCAATAATAGTAGGATTTGGATTTCCCAATCTAGTGACAATATCATTTAACAGTATGGAGTTATATATTCCTCTGAGATAGTCAATTTTTTCAGCGTAAGATGATGTTTGCAATAAGTAAGGGAAAGCACTAAAGAGATAATTGTTAAAAATTTCTGTTGTATTCAGATTCTCTGAGAGAGATTGACCTGATAGGTATTCTTCAAATGACAATGGAAGAACCTCTATCTCAACATAACGCCCAGTCAAATTTGTAGCTAATTGGCTGCTCATAAAGTAGGCGTTGGATCCAGTCAAATAGAGGTCAACATTTGGCAAGATGAATAGGCTATCTGCAACTAGTTCAAATTTTTCAACATGTTGAATTTCATCTAAAAAGATATAGTATGTTTTCTCCTCAACTAACCGCTCTTTTATATAAGCGAATAATGTTTGAAAATTTCGCAATTCATAATAACTCAGATCTTCAAAATTGATGGATATAATCTGATTTTCGTCTACCCCAGTTGCTACTAACTCCTCTTTATAGAGTTGAAAAAGCACAGATTTACCAGCTCGTCTAACTCCACTCACAACCTTAATGATTTGTCGGTCACGATGTCTTCTTAAAAAATCTAAATAATGTGGTCTTTTAATATAGTTCATAATAGATACCTCAAAGATAGTATAATACAAACAGAAATTATTTTCAAATATTTAGAAATAATATTTAATTTATTTGATTATTT
The DNA here is from genome assembly GCA_905221185.1 of bacterium. Lineage (GTDB taxonomy): Bacteria > Bacillota > Bacilli > Lactobacillales > Streptococcaceae > Streptococcus. The sequence goes on from CAJNCE010000007.1 coordinate 22,895, forward strand.
CTAAATATTTAGAAATAGGGTTTTTGCAATTAAAAAATAGTCCATTTTGCTATGGCATGATAGTAAACCTTATGAGGTTTTGTAGCAAGTATTCAAATAAAAAGCGCATACTATCAGGAATGTAAAAGCTTGATAGTATACGTTTTATCCTAGAAATATTTACGGGCTGTTTTTCTCAAACTGACTTTTTAAGAAGTTACCTTATCAGCAATTTCAAATAAGTTTATGGGGCTATCTTTGGAAAAACTGTAGAATTTCAAAAATTACTACAGACCTTGAATTTTACTTATCATTTCAATGATTTAGATTGCTTACATTTTGTTTTGATAAGTTTTACGGTAATCTCCAGGAGAAAGTCCAGTTCTTTGTTTAAAAATTTTAGTAAAGTAAGAATAATTATCATACCCTACTTGACAAGACACTTGTGATATCGAGATATTTGTTTGAGATAGGAGAGATTTAGCAGCATTAATGCGCTTATCCGTTATATATTTAACAAGAGTTTCTCCAGTTTCTTTTTTAAAAATTCTAGCTAAATGATCTGCGCTGAGATAAACCATATCTGCTAATATAGAACGATTTATATCTTCATAGTAGTGATGATCTATGTATTCGACGATGCGTTGAATACTATTTTTTTGGTTTTCAATGTTTGTTGCAAATTTCTTAGCATGTGACCAGTAATAATCAAAGTAATCCTGAAAAGATTCAATTGAATGAAAGCGTCGTTGGAATAGGAAATCATGAGTGCTGTTTTGGAATAATTTATGAGCTGAAATTCCATTTTGATCTAGATATATTCCTATTTGTTGAGTCCAATCTAGTAAAATTTGTTGTAGTGTGAAAGTAGGAATTTGAGAATTATAGGCAAGTGAATTAATTTTTTCTCTTAATTCGTATTCACTTAAGCTATCTAAAAAAGTAATTGAAAGAGTTTCTGTTTTAAAGGAAGTTGGAAAACTATGTGGAACACATGTAATAGTATTCCAATAAGAAACATATTGTTCATTATAAGTGTAGAGTTCTTTGGTATGAAATAAAATATCGGATATTTTATGGCAACTCTTATATATAATATTTGAGTATTTACTAAAATTATTAGAAATTTGAGAATGAATTTCATATGCCAATTTGTCACTACGTTTGGATGTGTCTACTCTAAAGAGGCAAACATATTGATCAACCTGGCTTTCCATCTTGAACAAACTTATCAGCTTATAAGAAGGTTGTGAAATCCTTTGAAGTTCTCTTTTTAGTTGAGAAGTCCATGATGGAGTTTCTGCAGAATAATCTTCTTCATTAAGATTGATTGTTAAAACTGCAAGGAAAAAATATTGGTGTTTTTGAAGAATAAAAGCTTGTTTACTTGCTATGTTTTCTAGCTCATCAATGCGAGAAATTTGAGGTTTTCTAAGGTAATCATACCAAAAATTATCTTCTATTTGTAAAAGTGAATCATTTTTTCCGTTTGAGTTATGATTCTCAATTTTACTAATGGCTTTTTGAATAATAAATTCTAATTTTTCAAAATTAATAGGTTTTAGATAGTATTCGAAACTTTGCAATTCAATTGCTTTTTGAGCATAGTTGAAGTCGGCATAATTGGTTAAAAAAATTGTTTTTATATCATATTTTTCATTTCTAATCCACGATAAGAGTTCGAGACCGCTACCTTGAGGCATTTCTATATCACTTATCATGAGATCAATAGGATGCTCTCTAATAATATTTTGAGCTTGAGTGAGGCTATAGGCAACATAAACAATGTCAATGTGTAGTTTTGCCCAATTTATTTTCTCTCGTAAAGCTTCAATGATAAAACGATCGTCATCAACCAATAAGATGTTCATTATAACCTCCGTCTATAATCTTGTATGGAATAAGTAAAAGAATTTTAGCCCCACCTTCTTCATTATTTTCAAATGTAATAGTATAGTCGTTGGGATAGAGAAGATTCAAACGTTCGATGGTGTTCGTGATCCCAATATGATGTCCATCTTCTGTTATTAGAGACTGTTTCTGATTTAGTTTTGATAAAATTTCTTCAGAGAAACCTGGACCATTATCTTCGATACAAATCTGAATATAATCTGAGTTCTCAGTTTTTTCTTTTTTTATTGATAGCAAAATTGTAAATAAATCCTGAAATGAAAAACCGTGTTTGATTGTATTTTCAATAAATGTTTGTAAAAGTAATGATGGGACAAGAGTATTTTGTAGGTCATCATTGTAGTTTAGTGAAAAGTAGATGCTATTTCCATATCGAATTCGTTGTATTTCTAAATAATCTTTAATATGCTGAACTTCATCTTTAAGTTCTGAAAAATCTTGATTAGCCATAAATAAATGACGGAGATAATTTGAAGTTAGGATAGTTAACTCTTCAATTTCCTTATAGTTTTTTGTTTGAAGCATACTATGAATCATTGATAACATGTTTAAGTAGAAATGTGGACGGATTTGGTTCTTAAGATAATTAAGTTCGATCTTCTTAAGTTCTAGTTGTGAATGGTATTCCCGTATTTTTAATTCTTGCATGTCAAATATCACTTTATTAAGTTTATCATTTGCCTTATCAATTTCTAGTATACCTTCAGATATAAAAAATTCAGAAGGGGGGATGGAGTCCCCAAGTTGAGAGAGTCGTTCAGTGAGTCTTGTTATCGGTTTAATCATCCACTGACGAATATACAGGATAATGATGATTGATAAAATGGTGATAATGATAGGAACGGCTGACAAAAATACTTCTAAGAGTGTGATATTTCTAAAGACTTCGGCAGAATCGACTAAAACATAAATATCGAAAGGTAAATGCGTTTTTTCATTTTGAGCATGAATTAGGTAGTTTTCGGAGGGTATATTGTTAGGCTCTTTTAGGGAAAGTTTACCATTATTTCCAATATTGAGTTTTCTGAGAGGTTTTAGGATATCTTCTGAAGATATGACGGCATAAATGATTTTTCCTTCGTAATGAACAGATTTAACTAAGTATTCACTGTTTTTAGTAGTTACATTTTTCCATTTACGGTCACTTATATCACTACGCAATGATTTTAGATTTGATTTTAACAGTAGATAATCTTCATATGGAATATAAAGATTGGAGACATTTATAAAATAATTAGTACTATCGGTTTCTAATAAGAATGTCATATGAGTTTCATTTTGATATTCAAACTCTGCAAAGCTAGTTTGAACTTTTTTGAGATCTTCTTGATAGTTAAGAAACATTTGTACATGATTTAATTTCTCTAAAGATTCATTATGCGTTATTGTTGAGTACATAAAGCGTTCTACAGAATGCAATTTCTCATTAACAGAGTCAGCATAAATTTCAATTGAACTACGTAGGTGTACTATATTTTGGTTTTTAATAAAATTTCTGGTTATGTTACTCATAGCAATATTGATTAAAATATTTATCAATAGTAGTACAAGTAGGAGTTTAAAGAAAAAATGAATAGAATGTTTTTTTGATAAGTCGTGATTTAATTTCATATACTAGTCTCCTATTAAAATTATAGCACTTTGAAAATATGATATCATGTAACAAAACAGATATGTTTTATGAAGATGTCGGAAAAGTAATAGTTCTTAAAATTAAAAAACTGAAAAATTGATAAACCTAGTCCAAAAAGTTATATTAAGGGAATTCTTTATGGTGTAAAATAATCGTAGAAAATCAGATAGGAGGAAAAAAATGAAAGTAGCATCTCAACTTCATAAAATAAAATTAAAGCATAGTATTCCGTTATACATATTACTTTTTCCTTCAATATTGCTATTAATTTTATTTTCCTATATTCCCATGTTGGGATTAATTATCGCATTTAAAGACTACTCACCAGCCAATGGTATTTTTGCTAGTCAGTGGGTAGGATTTAAGTACTTTACTCAATTTTTCTCATCATTCCAATTCGGGACAACTATGTTCAATACATTAAAAATTTCACTTTATAGTATTGTAGTAGGATTCCCCTTGCCTATTATACTAGCTATCATTAGTAATCAGTTAAGAGTTGGGAAATTTAGAAAAATATTTCAAGTAACAACTTACTTACCCCATTTTATCTCTACAATGGTTATGTGTGGGATGATTATCTTATTTTTATCTCCTACTAGCGGTTTGTTAGCGAATGTATTTAAGTCTGTTGGAATTACTATTCCAGATTTTTTATCAAAACCTACTAATTTTGCAGGTGTTTATGTTTGGAGTGATGTATGGCAACATATTGGTTGGGATAGTATTATTTATCTAGCAGCCCTTTCTGCAATTGATCCTACATATTATGAGGCTGCAACTATGGATGGTGCCTCTAGGTTACAAAAAATTCGGCATATAGAATTACCATTACTTTTGCCGACTGCTATGATTTTACTAATATTAAGAGCAGGTAGTTTATTAAGTGTAGGGTTTGAGAAAGTGTTACTATTACAGAATCCTCTTAATTTAGCAGGAAGTGAGATAATTTCGACCTATGTTTATAAAGTTGGTATGGTGAACTTTCAGTATAGTTATTCGACAGCTATAGGGTTATTTAACACGGTAGTCAATCTAATAATTTTGTTATCTGTTAACTGGTTCTCAAAAAGATATACTAGAACGGGTCTTTTTTAAAGGAAGGAGTGCTTAAAGTGAGATGGTTTCATAAATCAAGAAAAACAAACTCTGAATTATTATTTGATATAGTTACCTATGGTTTAGCAATTTTCCTTATCCTGTTAATTGTTTATCCGTTATGGTTTGTAGTGATTGCATCTTTTAGCAATCCTTCAGATGTTGCAAATGGGAAGGTATGGTTTATTCCTAGAGAATGGAAATTAGATGGATATTTACGTCTTATTCAACAACCTTTATTTTTGCGTAGCTATCTAAATACCATTTTATATACTGTTGTTGGTACCTTAGTTGCTTTAGTAGTCAATATTCCAGCTGGTTATGCTTTATCTAGAAAAGAATTAGTTGGTAGAAAGTGGATGAGCATTCTATACATTATTCCTATGTTCGTATCAGGTGGCTTGATTCCTACCTACTTAACAGTAAAGAATGTAGGCTTGATTGATACATTTTGGGTAATGGTAATACCTTTTGCAGTTTCATCATACAATATTATTGTTGCTAGAACTTTCTTTAATAATAGTATTCCAGACGGAATGTGGGAGGCTGCACAAATTGATGGATGTGGTACAATTCGTTATTTTATTAAGATAGTCGTTCCTTTATCAAAAGCTATTATAGCAGTTATTGGACTTTGGACTGCAGTTGGTATTTGGAATTCGTGGTTTAATGCTTTAATTTATTTAACGAATGAAAATTTACAACCATTGCAATTAATTTTACGACGTTTACTAATTAGTAACCAAATGTTACAATCGCAAGCAACAGGAGAAGTGGCATCAGATCTTCGTATCAAGGCAGATATGATGAAATATGCAGCAATTGTTATTTCAACCGCTCCGATTATGTTGTTGTATCCCTTTGTTCAAAAATATTTTAATCAAGGCGTAATGATTGGCGCCTTGAAAGAATAGGAGAAAAACATGAAAAATAAATCATTTACATATTTGTTCTTAGGAACAGTTACACTTGCTGGCTTAACAGCCTGTGCAAATTCCAATAATGCGAATAAGGACGATAAGTCTGGAGAAGATTCTTATAAAATCACAACTGTTCGTTGGTCTGACTGGGGAGAAGATTATCATAAAGGTTTTCTAACAGATTCTGCCAAGGAAGCAGGTATTGATGTTAAATGGGACACACTTGTAGCTGCAGATTGGGCAGATAAGAAATCTGTTTTGGTTGCTAGCGGAGATTTACCAGATGCATTTTTAGGTTCAAATGCTTTTACAGATTCAGAAATTGCTCAGAACCAATCTTTGTTTATTCCATTGGAAGATTTAATCAAGGAAAACATGCCTAATTTAACTAAGGCTATGGAGAAAGAACCTAAGATTAAAGCTATGATTACTTCACCAGATGGTCATATCTACAGCCTGCCTAAAAAATTACCAATGCGTCCTACAGTAGCTAATCAGCTATTTATTAATAAAAAGTGGCTAGATAATTTAGGGTTAAAGGTTCCAGAAACTTATGATGATTTAGTAAAAGTACTACAAGAATTTAAGGATAAAGATGCGAACGGAAATGGAGACGTTTCTGATGAAATTCCATTCGGAGCAGGAAACTTTGATCCAACATTCTCATATATTCTACCGTTCAATAATCGTTTAGGTGCAGATAATACGTATGAAATGTCTGTAAAAGATGGAAAACCAGTCTACCTTCGCACAGAAGAAAGTTATAAACAAGGGATTGCAGCAATGCACGAATCTTATAAAAAAGGTTTGATTGATCCGGAAATCTTTACAGAAGATACCTCTATGAGTGTAGCGAAACGTATGGATAAGGGAGTATCTAGAGTAGGTGTTTCTAGTGGTTGGACAGCAGATGCAACGTTTGGCTTACATTCAAGTGAATATATTGCTCTACCTGCTTTAAAAGGTATGGATGGAAAACAATATGTCTTTTCTGACCCAGATCATTACAACTATGGCCGCAATGAAATTTTGATTACAAATAAGAGCAAAAATCCTGCTAAATTATTGAAATGGTTGGATAAATTATATACAGATGAAGCAAGTATTCAGAATTTCTATGGATCATTTGGAATAGCTACTGAAAAGAATGGTGATAAGTTTAAAGTATTACCTCCTAAAGATGGTAAATCAGCCGATGAGTATGCATGGATTAATTCACTTCGAGATTTTGGACCTAAATACGTAAGCGATGATATCAATAGTCGCGTAGAAATCGATCAAACACAAGGTGATGGATTGAAATTGAAGATGGACCAAGATTTGAAACAATTTGCGTTGCCAGCTTACCCTAATGTGATTTATTCACAAGAAGAGCTTAACAAATTATCATCAATCTATGTTAGTATTGAATCCTATGTCAAACAACAAGCATCTAAATGGGTAGTTGAAGGTGGCATAGAAAAAGAATGGGACTCATACAAAGAAACTCTTAAGAATATGGGATTGGACGAATTTATGAAGATTCAACAGGAAGCATATAATCGTTACCAAAAAGAAGTCAAAGAGTAATACTTTATATGAACTCTTGGTTGTATAAACAAGGGACTAGCTAATTACAGGAAGCGAGACTGATAACATCAAATTATCTCGCTTCCTTTATTCTAATTTTTAAAGAAATTTGGAAATGTTTTTTAATAATTTGGGTAATATTTTTGTGCAACTGACATTCTAAAATATAGAGTTAAGACGATTGATTTTATGGAGATATCTATTATGCAAAAATTATTTTCATTAGATGGAAAAGTGGTTAGAATTTTAACTTTTTTGACAGATTTAATTATTTTAAATACTCTATTTATTGTTAGTTGTATTCCAATAGTTACAATTGGGGCATCACTAACTTCTCTTATGACAATGTGGTATCGTATTTTAAAAGGTAAAGATACCGATATTACTTATCATTATTTTCGGATCTTTAGACAAAATTTTAAACAATCAACTTTTATTTGGTTGTTTATCCTCCTAATAGAATTACTTTTATATGTGAACTATTGTCTTTGGGGCTATTCAAGTTTATTTTCAGAGTATAGTTTATTGTTAGTGTTGCCCTTTTTATTTGTTATAATACTTTTGATGAGTGTTATTTTTCCCTATATTGGTCTATTTAAAGATAATCTAAAAAATAGTATTGTAAATAGTGTATTAATTTGTATTTTAAATCCAATACAAGCTATCATGTTGGTTTTATTTAATATTTCTGTACTGTATATGAGTTTTAGTAGTCCAGAACGAGTTTTAACAGCTATTTACGTATTTACATTTGGGGGATTTGCTTTTTGCGGATTGATGAATGTAATGGTAACGAATAAAATGTTTGATAAAGTAAAGAGATTTAATAAGAGGAGGGAAACAAATTGAAAATTTTTAAAGGAGAGTTTTATAGAATCTCTGTATTAACAGACAAGCTAGTAAGGTTAGAATACTCTCAAACTGGAAGTTTTGAGGATAGAACGACACAACTTATCTATAATAGAGATTTTGGCCAAGTTTCGTTAGATTATATCGAAACATCAAACGTACTAGATATTATGACGGACTATTTTCATCTGCACTTTAATAAAGGAGAATTTAACGCCGAAAATTTATTTATAGAATTAAAAGGAAATTTTGCTGTATATGGCAGTCGCTGGTATTTTGGTGAATCTATTGAAACGTTAAAAGGAACAGCTCGGACTCTGGATAAGGCAGATGGCGCAATCTCGTTAGAAGATGGAATTATTAGTCGAAATGGCATTGCCTTACTGGATGATTCTCAAGGGTTTATTTGGGATGAACAATCTGGTTATATTGAGAGAGAAAATCAAATTGACCTCTATTTCTTTGCCTATGGGCATGATTATAGAGGAGCAATCAGAGACTTTTACCATTTGACTGGCTCAACACCCTTGTTGCCAAGATATGCTTTAGGTAATTGGTGGAGTAGGTATTGGCCTTATACGTCGGATGAATACTTGGATTTAATAGACAGATTTAAAACAGAGAAAATTCCATTATCTATCGGTGTGTTAGATATGGATTGGCATATAACTGACATTCCAGCTCGTTTTGGAAGTGGCTGGACAGGATATAGTTGGAATAGAAACTTAATACCCGATCCAGAACAGTTATTGCAACAACTTCATGATAGAAAGTTAAAACTCTCCTTAAATGTCCATCCTGCTGATGGTATACGGGCTTATGAAGATGCTTATCCTCGAGTCTCCAAACGATTGGGGTTAAATGTAGAACTAGAAGAACCAGCCATTTTTGATTTTTTTAATCCATCCTTTAGGGAAGCCTACTTTAAAGATGTTCATTATGAGCTAGAAAAGCAAGGAGTAGATTTTTGGTGGATTGACTGGCAACAAGGGACACAAGGCATGTTGGATCCACTATGGCTTTTAAACCATTATCACTATCAGGATAGTTGTAAACATTCAGAAGGTGGCTTGATTTTATCAAGGTATGCAGGTCCTGGTAGTCACCGCTACCCTGTTGGTTTTTCAGGGGATACTATTATTAGTTGGAATTCCTTAAGATTTCAACCTTATTTTACAGCAACAGCATCAAATATCGGTTATAGTTGGTGGAGCCATGATATCGGTGGGCACATGCTGGGGGATTATGACGAAGAGCTACAAACTAGATGGCTACAGTTTGGTATTTTTAGTCCGATTACTCGATTACATAGTTCTAGAAGTCCTTTCAATAGTAAAGAACCTTGGTTTTTTTCAGAAACAACATCTAAGATTATGAAGAAATACCTTCGTTTGAGACATCAGATGATTCCATATCTATATACCATGAATGTAAAGACGCATGAGGAAGGCGCCCCTTTAGTCAGCCCAATGTATTATTTCTATCCAGAGAATGATGAGAGTTATAATGTTCCAAACCAATACTTTTTTGGAACAGAATTGATGGTGGCTCCCGTTGTAGAAAAGATGGATTTGGCATTCCAATCTGCAAAAGTAGATGTATGGTTCCCTGAAGGTGTATGGTATGACTTCTTTTCAGAGAAAAAATACACAGGTGGTGTGAACTTAAGTGTTTATAGAGACATTTCGACTATTCCTGTGTTTGCCAAAAGTGGTGCAATCATTCCATTGGTTGGTTCTGAGATAGATATGGGTGTTGATTTACCTGAAGTTGTAGATTGGTATGTATTCCCAGGAAAACAACATTCTTTTGAGATGATTGAAGATCAAAATGGTCAAAGATATAAAACAAGATTATCGATTGATTGGGAAATGGGCGTGGTAGAGTTAGCATTACAAGGCGATTCTAGTATCGTTCCAAGCAATAGAAGGCATAGAATTCATTTTAAAGGAACGAATGTGTCTATCATTGAATTGCCAAATAAGAATGATACAGCTGGATTTGAATATAAAGATAATAAAACAACATCTCTAAATGATGAAGTTTTTAGACTACTAAAGACGGCTTCTCTTCCATATGAATTAAAAGATAGATTGTTAAATCAATTCATCAATGCTAAAAATTCTCATGAGTTAATGAATATCTTGCATCATCAGGATAAGGAATTGAGAGGGCGTTTGTTGGAAATGATATTTACTAGCCAAAACTAATTGAGACATTTCGTACACAATTTCTATTCTTTGTTTTTTAATGTGTAATAGTTTTACATCTCTATGCTTATTGACTTGTCTTTTAGTAATTACAAGTTTGGCATAGGGATGTTTTTATGATTTTAAAGACTTTTTGTCCAGCCTCTTTTTTAAACTAAACAAGAGCAAATTTTTAAAGGTAATTTCTCAAAGTAACTTCCACTTGCCCGACCGAAGTGGAAGTTAGTCTGAAACGTTAGATTTTTTCAGAAAATTTTCTAAAAGAAACAGAATTCGTTTGACATTTGTTTGAAAATTCTGTAAAATGAATTATTATATCGTTCAAGGAGAATATATATGGAAAAACAGAAAACATTTTTTGGACATCCTATTGGCTTGTCCACCCTCTTCTTTACAGAAATGTGGGAACGCTTTTCTTACTATGGGATGCGAGCTATCCTACTTTACTATATGTACTATAGTGTGCAAGATGGTGGGTTGGGGATGGATAAGACCACGGCTGCATCGGTTATGGCGATTTATGGCTCGCTGGTATTTTTATCCTCGGTTGTCGGTGGTTTTGTCAGTGACCGGATTTTAGGAAGCCGTAAGACCGTCTTTTACGGTGGGATTCTGATTATGCTAGGGCATATTGCTTTGGCAACACCTTTTGGACAAGTGGCTCTCTATCTTTCTATTGCCTTGATTATCTTTGGTACTGGATTTTTAAAACCCAATATCTCAGATATGGTGGGGGGAATTTATGAAAAAGAGGATGATAGACGGGATGCAGGTTTTAGTATCTTTGTCTTTGGTATTAACTTAGGTGCCTTCGTTGCTCCTTATTTAGTGGGTTATCTAGGTCAGGAAGTCAATTTCCACCTAGGTTTCTCATTAGCTGCCATTGGGATGTTCTTTGGTCTGGTGAAATATGTTTTAGATGGGAAGAAATACCTGCCTGAATCAAGTCTTTACCCCACTGATCCACTTTCACAGAAGGAGCAGCAGACCTTGATTAAACGCTTGCTGATTACACTTGTCATGGTTATTCTGGTGGTTCTAGCTTTAGTCTTTACTCACCAGTTTAACGTGGATATGATTGTTAATATCTTTACAGTGATTGCGGTAATCATTCCAATCTACTATTTCTTCAAAATTTTATCTAGTCAGAAAATAACTGCTACTGAGAGATCCCGAGTATTTGCCTACATTCCTCTATTTATCGCTGGAGTACTCTTCTGGTCTATTGAGGAGCAGGGTTCTGTTGTTCTCGCTCTATTTGCGGATGATCAAACTCGACTCTACTTTAATGTATTTGGGAATCAAATTCATTTCCCATCTAGCTTTTTCCAAAGTATCAATCCACTTTTCATTATGATTTATGTGCCGATTTTTGCGTGGTTGTGGGGGAAAATGGGTAACAAGCAACCGTCCTCTTCTAAGAAATTTGCTTACGGTTTATTTGCGGCAGGTTTATCTTTCTTGTGGATGATGTTACCAGGGATGCTCTTTGGGGTAGATGTTAAGGTTAGTCCTTTCTGGTTGATTATGAGTTGGGCTATTGTGATTGTGGGGGAAATGTTGATTTCACCTATTGGTCTATCAGTCACTACTAAGCTAGCACCAAAATCCTTCCAAGCACAAATGATGTCTATCTGGTTCTTGAGTAATGCTGCTGCCCAAGCTATCAATGCTCAAATTGTAAAATTTTATACAAGTGAAACTGAAGTCGCTTACTATGGAATTGTTGGAGGAATTACGATTGTATTCAGTATTATCTTACTCTTCTACATTCCACGTATTGAAAAACTAATGTCTGGTATCAAATAGAGAAAAAGTAGAATTTCTGTACGGATTTTGAAAGTTAGAGCAATTATTTATTAAAAGGATTTAGTTCTGTATTGTACAGGGCTAAGTCCTTTTAGTTTGATGAAAACTCACGATGTTTCTGATATTACTAGTAGACATTTGTTCACTTTTTTTATATAATAAAACTAAACCAAAATGGTTGAGTTTTAAAAATATAAGTTCAACCATCGATTAGTCTTTCTAAGGGAGATATTCTCTATTAAAGCATACAATAGGAGGTGAATTATGTATCAGCCAGAAAAACTCAAGGCTCGCAGGAAAGAGTTAAAATTGACACAGAAGGAAATTGCAGAGAAGCTTGGGATTAGCTTTCAGGCTTATTCGGCTTGGGAACGTGGGATCAAGGAACCGTCCCAGGAGAAAGTTGCTCAGTTAGAGAACATTTTAAAAGTAGCCAAAGGTTATTTCACCCAGATTGAGATTGTACGTCTTTATAATAGCTTATCTAACAAAGGGAAGGAAAAGGTTGTTCTCTATGCTCGCAATCTGGGTCAAGAGGAACAAGCCCAGAAAGTGGAGACCATGCCAGAGTGCCTCTACGAGTACCGTGTCTACGAACGCATGTCAGCAGGGATTGGAGCTTCGGTCTACGATGAGCAGAATTTTGATACGGTTTACTTTAACGAGGAGTTGGCCCATGATTTTGCGTCCTGGGTGGCTGGGGATTCCATGGAACCTAAATATCAAAATGGTTCGGTAGCTCTGATTCGAGAGACAGGGTTTGACTATGACGGGGCAGTTTATGCAGTGGTTTGCAACAACCAGACCTATATCAAACGGGTTTATCGGGAGGAAGATGGCTTGCGTCTGGTTTCGATCAATCCTAAATACAAGGACATTTTCATTTCCTATGAGGAAGATCCTCGGATTGTAGGGATTATCGTTGGGAATTTTGTGCCGATGGAGGGTTAGCCTATGGGCTACTTTGATTATTCCAGAGAGCCCAAAAGTGACATTGCCTTTGTTGATATGAAATCTTTTTATGCCAGTGTCGAGTGTGTGAAACGGGGGTTGCATCCGCTGAAGACTTCGCTTTGTGTCATGAGTCGCGCGGATAATTCGACTGGTCTTATCCTAGCCTCCTCTCCCATGTTTAAGAAGATTTTTGGCAAGTCCAATGTTGGTCGGGCCTATGATTTGCCTTTTGATATCAAAACGCGCAAATTTTCCTATTACAATGCTCGAAAGCAAGGGTTGCTTACCGACTCGGACTATGTTCGCTTCATCGAAGATTGGGCTCAAGTGACCTTGATTGTGCCTCCTCGGATGGATGAGTACATAGCGGTCAATATGGAAATCCAGCGAATCTTTCAAAATTATGGCAGTCCAGATGATATTTATCCCTACTCTATCGATGAGGGCTTTATCGATCTGACTAGTTCGCTCAACTATTTCATCCCTGACAAGAGTCTCTCTCGCAAAGACAAGCTGGATCTGCTTTCTGCCCGCATTCAGAGGGATATTTGGAGGCAGACAGGGATTTACTCTACAGTGGGCATGTCCAATGCCAATCCCTTACTGGCAAAGTTGGCTCTGGATAATGAGGCCAAGCATACTCCGACCATGAGAGCCAACTGGTCTTACCAGGATGTGGAAGAGAAAGTTTGGGCTATTCCCAAGATGACGGACTTTTGGGGAATTGGTAGGCGGATGGAGAAACGCTTGAATGCCTTGGGGATTTTTTCAATCAAAGAATTGGCTATCAGCAATCCAGACCAGCTACAGAAAGTTCTCGGTCAGGCTGGCCTACGTTTGTGGTTTTATGCTAACGGGATTGATGAGAGCAATGTTCATAAGCCCTATAAAGCCAAGTCCCAAGGTTTGGGAAATTCTCAAATCCTACCTAGAGACTACGTGAAGCTACGGGATATTGAAATTATTCTTCGAGAAATGGCGGAGCAGGTGGCTATCAGACTGAGAAGGTCTGGCAAGAAAACAACCCTTGTCTCTATCTATGTCGGTTTCTCTAAACAGGGGGTTAGGCCGTCTATTCACACACAAATGAAGGTCGAACCGACCAATAATACAGCTGTCTTAACAGACCATGTTTTGAAGCTATTTCATAACAAATACACTTCTGGAGCGGTCAGAAGTATCGGAGTCAACTATTCAGGATTTGTGGATGAGTCCTTCGGCTTGATTTCCCTCTTTGATGATGTTGACAAGTTAGAAAAAGAAGAAAGGCTCCAGACGGCTATTGACTCTATTCGGGAAGAATTTGGTTTCACCTCCCTTTTAAAAGCCAATGCACTGGAAGAGGCCTCTAGGAGTCTTGCTAGAAGCAAGCTGATTGGGGGCCATTCTGCTGGAGGATTAGATGGATTAAAATGATTGATCGTTCTTATTTACCCTTTCAATCCGCGCGAGATTATCAAGATCCAGGTATGCAGAAGTGGATGGGATTTTACCTTTCAGAACACACCAGTTCGCTCAGTGAAGAAAAAAATCGGGTTGATTTTTCGACAGATTTGACTCTAGATGAGAAACTACACTTGCTTTCCCAGCTTTATGTTGGCCAACTGAAGGGAAGTTTTGTGGTCAAGGAAAAGAAGCAGAAGACGACTATCATCGGTGAGGTGAGAGAGTTATCCTCCAAATCTTTATCTATCAGAACAAGCGATGGTTACAGGCAGATAGAGCTTGCAGATATCCTAGAAATTCGACTGTGGGAGGAAGGGGTGTATGACTAGAAAAGAGTTGTATGAAAACAAACTACAGATGGATTATTTTTCAGATGACTATATTCGTTTTGAAGAGGATTTTCAAAAATACTCTGCCATGAATGTACCTCTGACTTTCTTGATTGATGACATCTTACGCACTATGGCGCTGAATCAGAAAAACTACTTTGTCCTAAACAAGGAAAATGCCAAGGATGGGCGGGAGCATCGCTTTTATTTTAGGGTAGTAACGGAAAAAGAGTGTCCCAGAAATAGAACCTATGCATATGCTGGGGTTAAAAATAGTAGTCAGTAGAGGGTTGTCTGCTGTAAAATGTATCATTTTTATAACACTTCATATTTCATATCATGAGGTGTTTTTTATTTGAGTCACAGCCAATCAAAAAAACTCACTATTCATTAGGCTAAAGGAGACCTAATGAATAGTGAGATTGTGAATTATAGTAGGTTTTGTATAGCCTCTTCAATTTGTTTTGGGTCTGTTTTGGAAGAGAAACGTTCAAATACCTGTCCATCTCGACCGATGAGAAACTTAGCGAAATTCCATTCGATTCGTTTTCCTAGTGGGCCAGATTTCTGGTCTTTCAACCAAACGAAGAGAGGGTCTGCTTCCTTACCGTTGACCTTGATCTTGGCAAAGCGTGGGAAAGTGGTTTGATAGTTTAGGCTACAGAAGTTGTTGATTTCCTCTGCGCTGCCGGGTGCTTGTCCCATAAACTGATTGCAAGGGAAGTCTAAAATCTCAAATCCCTGATCTTGATAGCGGTCATAGAGTTCTTGGAGTCCTTGGTACTGGGGCGTTAAACCACATCCGGTAGCAGTATTGACAATCAAGAGAACTTTCCCACGATAGGTATTTAGTGGAGTTTCTTGATTGTCTTGGTTCAAGACTGAAAAATCGTATAGTGAAGTCATTGCTTGCTTTTCTCCTTCTGTTTGGTATTTTTAGGAGTTTTTTCCTCCTGTAGGGATAGAAATCCGTAGGTCAGGGTTCCAAAAATGCTGCCGATAATAAGGCCATACATCAGGAAAGGAGCACTTTTATCGAATTGCATGAGCAACTTCACAAAATCTGAAAGGGACATCTGCTGAACGAAGACTTTATGAAAGATGAGTAGGATAAAGAGGCCAATCTGAAGGCCAATAAACACAATCCAGCTTCGAAATTTGATTTGAGCTTTGCTGTAGGTTTTGAGGATGATTTCTGACTTGTCATCTTTTTCCAGATGGAGTTCTTTGACGCTTCTTTGGGTTTTTAAGGTAATGAAATATATAAGGCCAAAGAATATGTAGGGCATGGCATAGCGAACGGCTTCTATGAAGCGTCCAAATAAGAGATAAAACAAGAAGAGGAAGAAGGAAGAATAAACGATTTGGACCATGGAACGGGCACAAGCCTTGTAGATAATCTCTTGCCGGCATTCATCAAAAGGGCCTTGAATATGAAAGAGATTTCGAAGTAGGCGAGTGGTTAAGTCTTCTTTTTTCATGTTAGTAACCTCCTAAAAGAGCGGTTTTACTGATTTTCTTTTACGAATTGATAGAGATAATAAAGATAAGTGATAGAAGAAAGGCTAGCGATAGTGAGCAGTAAATAATAATTCCAATTGCCTGAGACGAGCATCAGTTGTGAAAAAGATAGAATCATAAAGTATAGTGCTAAGTGGAGTATGCGCGTTTTTGGGGAGTCAATCTTTAGATAAGTCAGTCCTTTGTTAAGTGCTGGAATAAAGACTAGCACGAGGAATATCTCTCTGATTGGCAAGTTCCCTGAAACGATGATGAAAATGAGCAGAGAACTGAACAAAAGATGATAGGTCAGTAAAATTAGTAGTGATTTCATAGGTACCTCCTAATCATCTTGATCTTCCTTGGCTTTTGCAATGCGAAGTGAGTCTACAATATGTATCATCACTCCGAAAAAGAAAGCTCCCAGTATAGTTTTAAAAATATGTTTTGTATTTAGAAGAGAACTGATAAAATTTGGATTTTCACTTGTTAGGGTATCAATGAGTGGAATTATAAAAAATATCACTGTTCCATAAATCGAACCTGCTTTCAGACCAGGATAACGTAACTGTTTCTTTTCTTTTTTCATGAGTTTCCTCCTAATCCTTATCTTGATCTTTCTTGGATTTTGCAATGCGACGGGAGATGAGAATCTGTATAACCACTCCGAAAAAGACAGACTGGAGGATGCTTGAAAAAATATTTTTAAAAGCGAGAAGTGACTGAAGATAGTCCTGACTCTCACCTAGCAGTATAAGGAGAAGAGGGGTTGAAAAAAAGCTCATTAATCCATAGACTATTCCAGCTTTCAGACCAGGGTAATGTAGTTGCTTACTTTCTTTCTCACTCAGCATATCTGGTTCAATAGTTGTAATCCCTGTTTTTTGCATTTGGTAGGTGAGATATCCAGCAACGATGAGGGCAATCACTAAAATCAGAGGAGGATAGACTAGAGCCACTAGTTGAGGATATTTATAGGCCAGAACGAGCGGAATAAGATTTCCGAAAATCATCAGATAAAAAAGGAAGATAAAGACTTGATTGCCGATACGATCAGCCTCGCGTCGTTTGTATTCGTCAAGTGGATCAGAAATACCGTATGTGCGCTTGATCAGTTTTTCAGTGAAGGTTTCTTTTTTCATGAGTTGGCTCCTTTTTTAAAAATCTTCCTCCCAAAAGAGACTGTTGAGGTCAGTTTGGAGGCTGCGGGCGAGATTGAGACAGAGTTCCAGAGTTGGGTTGTACTTGTCGTTCTCAATCATGTTGATGGTCTGTCTCGAGACACCGATATCCTTAGCGAGTTCGAGCTGGGAAATGCCCAGTTCCTTGCGAAATTCTTTCACACGGTTCATCTGTTCTCCTTTCTGATTTGTGTCGCATATATTTGACTATATTATATTCTTCTATGGAGTAAATGTCAAGCATATTTGACATATTTCTTAAAGAAATCTTACTTGTTTTTGGCCTATTTGTCTGACTAGTGCAAGCTGGTCGGATTTGTGGTAAAATAGATAGGATATGACAAAAGAATTTCATCATGTAACGGTCTTACTCCACGAAACGATTGATATGCTTGACGTAAAGCCTGACGGTATCTACGTTGATGCGACTTTGGGTGGAGCAGGCCATAGCGAATATTTATTAAGTAAATTAAGTGAAAAAGGCCATCTCTATGCCTTTGACCAGGACCAGAATGCCATTGACAATGCGCAAAAACGCTTGGCACCCTACATTGAAAAGGGGATGGTGACTTTTATCAAGGATAACTTCCGTCATTTACAGGCACGTTTGCGTGAAGCTGGTGTTCAGGAAATTGATGGAATTTGTTATGACTTGGGAGTGTCTAGTCCTCAGCTGGACCAGCGTGAGCGTGGTTTTTCTTATAAAAAGGATGCGACACTGGACATGCGCATGAATCAGGAGGCTAGTCTGACGGCCTATGAAGTGGTGAACCACTATGACTATCATGACTTGGTTCGTATTTTCTTCAAATATGGCGAGGACAAATTCTCTAAACAGATTGCGCGTAAGATTGAACAAGCACGGGAAGTGAAACCAATCGAGACGACGACTGAGTTAGCAGAAATTATCAAGTCGGCCAAACCTGCCAAGGAGCTCAAGAAGAAGGGTCATCCTGCCAAGCAGATTTTCCAGGCCATTCGGATTGAAGTCAATGATGAACTGGGAGCGGCAGATGAGTCTATCCAGCAGGCTATGGATATGTTGGCTCTAGATGGTAGAATCTCAGTGATTACCTTTCATTCATTAGAAGACCGCTTGACCAAGCAATTGTTCAAGGAAGCTTCAACTGTGGAAGTTCCCAAAGGCTTGCCCTTCATCCCAGATGATCTCAAGCCCAAGATGGAATTGGTGTCCCGAAAGCCAATCTTGCCAAGTGCAGAAGAATTAGAAGCCAATAACCGCTCGCACTCAGCTAAGTTGCGCGTGGCCAGAAAAATTCACAAGTAAGAGGAAAAAATGGTAGATAAGAAAGAAACAACCAGTCAATTCTTGCAGAGTCGTATAAAAAAATTCTCCCGTGTGGAGAAGGCTTTTTATCTTTCCATTGCGTTTACAGCTCTCGTTTTGGCGCTTAGTATTATCTTTATGCAGACTCGACTCCTACAAGTACAAAATGATTTGACAAAAATCAATGCGCAGATAGAGGAGAAGAAGACAGAGTTGGATGATGCCAAACAAGAGGTAAATGAATTGTTGAGGGCAGAACGCTTGAAAGAAATCGCAAATTCTAAGGACTTAAAATTGAATAACGAGAATATTCGATCAGCGGAGTAAGATATGAAGTGGACAAAAAGAATAACCCGATTTGCGATTAGAAACCGTAAATCTCCAGCAGAAAACCGTAAAATAGTGGGGAAGTACATCAGCTTGTTAGCTGTCGTACTTTTCGCTGTCTTTTTGATCAATTTTGCTGTTATTATCGGGAGTGGTAGTAAATTTGGAACGGATCTAGTCAAAGAGGCTAAGAAAGTTCACCAAATAACCCGTACAGTCCCTGCCAAACGTGGGACTATTTATGACCGAAATGGAGTCCCGATTGCTGAGGACGCAACTTCCTATAATGTCTATGCTGTTATTGATAAAAAATACAAATCAGCAACGGGTAAAATTCTTTATGTAGAAGATGCCCAGTTTAATAAGGTAGCAGAGGTTTTCCATAAGTATCTGGATATGGACGAGGCTTATGTTAAAGAACAATTGTCTCAACCGAATCTGACTCAAGTTTCTTTTGGTGCCAAAGGAAATGGAATTACCTATGCCAATATGATGGCTATTAAAAAGGATCTAAAAGACGCTAGTGTTGAAGGGATTGACTTTACAACTAGCCCTAATAGAAGTTATCCAAATGGACAATTTGCTTCTAGTTTTATTGGTTTAGCTCAACTCCATGAAAATGAAGATGGAAGCAAGAGTTTGCTGGGAACTTCTGGGATGGAGAGTTCCTTGAACAGTATTCTTGCAGGGAAAGACGGTATTATTACCTATGAAAAAGATCGTCTGGGTAATATTGTTCCTGGAACTGAACAAGTGTCTCAGCAAACGGTAGATGGTAAGGATGTTTATACGACTATTTCTAGCACCCTTCAGTCCTTCATGGAAACACAGATGAATGTTTTTCAAGAAAAAGTAAAAGGCAAGTATATGACGGCTACCTTGGTTAGTGCTAAAACGGGGGAAATTCTTGCAACGACGCAGAGACCAACCTTTGATGCCGATACTAAGGAAGGACTTACCAAGGACTTTGTTTGGCGTGATATCCTTTATCAAAGTAACTATGAGCCAGGGTCAACCATGAAGGTCATGACGCTCGCTGCTGCTATTGACAATAATACTTTCCCAGGAGGAGAAGTCTTCAATAGTAGTGAATTAAAAATAGCAGATGTGACGATTCGAGATTGGGACGTTAATGAAGGTTTGACTGGCGGTGGTATGATGACCTTCTTGCAAGGTTTTGCTCACTCAAGTAACGTTGGGATGACGCTTCTTGAGCAAAAGATGGGGGACACTACTTGGCTAGATTACCTCAATCGTTTCAAATTTGGAGTGCCGACTCGTTTTGGTATGAGTGATGAGTATGCTGGGCAATTACCTGAGGACAATATCGTTAATATTGCCATGAGTTCCTTCGGTCAAGGTATTTCAGTGACACAGACGCAAATGATTCGTGCCTTCACGGCTATTGCCAACGATGGAGTCATGCTAGAACCTAAATTTATCAGTGCCTTATATGACCCAAATGACCAATCTGTTCGGAAATCTCAAAAAGAGATTGTAGGAAATCCTGTTTCCAAAGATGCAGCCAGTCTAACTCGAACCAACATGGTTTTGGTAGGAACGGATCCAGTTTATGGAACCATGCATAACCACAGCACAGGCAAGCCAACTGTAACTGTTCCTGGTCAAAATGTAGCTCTCAAGTCTGGTACAGCCCAGATTGCCGATGAGAAAAATGGAGGTTACTTGGTTGGTACGACCAATTACATTTTTTCAGCAGTATCGATGAACCCTGCTGAAAATCCTGATTTTATCCTCTATGTGACGGTTCAACAGCCTGAGCATTATTCAGGTATTCAGTTGGGGGAATTTGCCAATCCTATCTTGGAAAGAGCAGTGGCTATGAAAGATTCCCTTAACCTCCAATCTACCGCTAAAACGTTAGAACAGGTAACCAATCAAAGCGCTTATGCCATGCCTAGCATCAAGGATATTTCACCTGGTGATTTGGCGGAAGCCTTACGTCGCAATATTGTGCAACCAATCGTTGTAGGAACAGGAACAAAGATTAAAGAATCATCTGTAGAAGAAGGGACCAATCTTACACCTAACCAGCAAGTTCTCCTCTTATCTGATAAAGCAGAGGAAGTTCCAGATATGTATGGTTGGACAAAAGCAACCGCAGAAGCTTTTTCTAAGTGGTTAAATATAGAACTTGAATTTGAAGGTTCAGGCTCTACTGTGCAGAAGCAAGATGTTCGTGCTAATACAGCTATCAAGGGCATTAAAAAAATTACATTAACTTTAGGAGACTAATATGTTTATTTCCATCAGTGCTGGAATTGTGACATTTTTACTAACTCTGGTAGGAATTCCGGCCTTTATCCAATTTTATAGAAAGGCGCAAATTACAGGTCAGCAGATGCACGAGGATGTCAAACAGCATCAGGCAAAAGCTGGCACGCCAACTATGGGGGGACTTGTTTTCCTCATTGCTGCAGTTGTGGTGAGTTTCCTTGTTGCCCTTTTTTCAAAACAATTGACCAATAATGTGGGAATGATTTTGTTCATCTTGGTCCTTTATGGACTTGTCGGATTTTTAGATGACTTCCTCAAGGTCTTTCGTAAAATCAATGAGGGCCTTAATCCCAAACAGAAATTGGCTCTTCAGCTTCTAGGTGGTGTCATTTTCTACCTTTTCTATGAGCGCGGTGGCGATATGCTTTCAGTCTTTGGCTACCAAGTGCATCTAGGGATTTTCTATATTGTCTTCGCCCTTTTCTGGCTAGTTGGTTTTTCAAACGCAGTCAACTTGACAGACGGAATTGATGGTCTGGCTAGTATTTCAGTCGTGATTAGTTTGTCTGCATATGGAGTTATTGCCTATGTGCAAGGTCAGATGGATATTCTTCTAGTGGTTATGGCTATGATCGGTGGTTTACTCGGTTTCTTCGTCTTTAACCATAAGCCTGCCAAGGTCTTTATGGGAGATGTGGGAAGTTTGGCTCTCGGTGGAATGTTGGCAGCTATCTCAATGGCTCTCCACCAAGAATGGACTCTCTTGATTATCGGAATTATTTATGTCTTTGAAACAACTTCGGTTATGATGCAAGTAAGTTATTTCAAAATGACTGGTGGCAAACGTATTTTCCGTATGACGCCTGTCCATCACCATTTTGAGCTTGGAGGATTTTCTGGTAAAGGAAATCCTTGGAGCGAGTGGAAAGTTGACTTCTTCTTTTGGGGAGTGGGACTTCTAGCAAGTCTTCTGACCCTAGCAATTTTGTATTTGATGTAAGAATGGCACCCTGATGTTTCAGGGTGTTTTTACCTTTTAAAAAATATTGGTCAATTAAAGTCAAATCCCTTGACCTTTTCTGACTAATGTAGTATATTATGAACGTAAGGTAAATGACAGCCTTACGTGAACACTTATTTAAAGTAAAATAGAAAGAGGTGGGGTCTATGTTTAATCTAGAAATCTTTAGAAGTAAAGATAGTCTACTCCTGCTTGAAAAAGAAAAACCAGAAATAGTACGTAGAGTAGCGATTTAGCTAGTCTAAATTTTTTAAGACAAAGGTCAAAGATAGTCAATATCAGTAATCGTAACTAAGTAAACAAAAAGAGGTATAGAATATGAACAACAACTTTAATAATTTTAACAACATGGATGATTTATTTAACCAATTAATGGGTGGTATGAGAGGATACAGTTCTGAAAACCGTCGTTACTTGATTAATGGACGTGAAGTGACACCTGAGGAATTTGCTCATTATCGTGCAACTGGTCAATTGCCAGGAAATGCAGAAGCTGATGGACAAATGCAACAACAGGCTTCAGGTATGAAACAAGACGGTGTCCTTGCTAAACTCGGTCGTAACTTGACAGCAGAAGCGCGTGAAGGCAAGTTGGATCCTGTTATCGGACGAAACAAGGAAATTCAAGAAACATCTGAAATTCTATCACGCCGTACCAAGAATAATCCTGTTTTGGTCGGAGATGCAGGTGTTGGTAAGACCGCAGTTGTCGAAGGTTTAGCACAAGCGATTGTAAATGGTGATGTTCCAGCTGCAATTAAGAACAAGGAAATCATTTCTATTGATATCTCAGGTCTTGAGGCTGGTACTCAATACCGTGGTAGCTTTGAAGAAAACGTCCAAAACCTAGTCAATGAAGTGAAAGAAGCAGGGAATATTATCCTCTTCTTTGATGAAATTCACCAAATTCTCGGTGCTGGTAGCACTGGTGGAGATAGTGGTTCTAAAGGGCTTGCGGACATTCTCAAGCCAGCTCTCTCTCGTGGAGAATTGACAGTGATTGGGGCAACAACTCAAGACGAATACCGTAACACCATCTTGAAGAATGCAGCTCTTGCTCGTCGTTTCAACGAAGTTAAGGTCAGTGCTCCTTCAGCAGAGGATACATATAAAATTCTTCAAGGAATTCGTGACCTCTATCAACAACACCACAATGTCATCTTGCCAGACGAAGTCTTAAAAGCAGCAGTGGATTATTCTGTTCAGTATATTCCACAACGTAGCTTGCCAGATAAGGCTATTGACCTTGTCGATGTAACGGCAGCTCACTTGGCAGCTCAGCATCCTGTAACAGATGTGCATGCTGTTGAACGTGAAATTGAAGCGGAAAAAGACAAGCAAGAAAAAGCGGTTGAGGCAGAAGATTTTGAAGCTGCTCTAAACTATAAAACACGCATTGCAGAATTGGAAAAGAAAATCGAAAACCACACAGAAGATATGAAGGTGACTGCAAGTGTCAACGATGTGGCTGAATCTGTAGAACGAATGACGGGTATCCCGGTTTCACAAATGGGAGCATCAGACATCGAGCGTTTGAAAGATATGGCTCATCGCTTGCAAGATAAGGTAATCGGTCAAGATAAGGCAGTAGAAGCTGTAGCTCGTGCTATCCGTCGTAACCGTGCTGGTTTTGATGAAGGTAATCGCCCAATCGGTAGCTTCCTCTTTGTAGGACCAACTGGGGTTGGTAAGACAGAACTTGCTAAGCAATTGGCGCTCGATATGTTTGGTACCAAGGAAGCGATTATCCGTTTGGATATGTCTGAATATAGCGACCGCACAGCTGTTTCTAAGCTAATCGGTACAACAGCCGGATATGTAGGTTATGATGACAATAGCAATACCTTGACAGAACGTGTTCGTCGCAATCCTTACTCTATCATTCTCTTGGATGAAATTGAAAAGGCTGATCCCCAAGTGATTACTCTTCTTCTCCAAGTCTTGGATGATGGTCGTTTGACTGATGGCCAAGGAAATACGGTAAACTTCAAGAATACTGTCATTATTGCGACCTCAAATGCTGGATTTGGCTATGAAGCTAACTTGACAGAAGATGCGGATAAACCAGAATTGATGGATCGTTTGAAACCATTCTTCCGTCCAGAATTCCTTAACCGCTTTAACGCAGTTATTGAGTTCTCGCACTTGACCAAGGAAGACCTTTCTAAGATTGTGGACTTGATGTTGGCTGAAGTCAACCAAACCTTGGCTAAGAAGGACATTGATTTGGTAGTCAGTCAAGCAGCTAAAGACTATATCACAGAAGAAGGCTATGACGAAGTCATGGGTGTTCGCCCTCTCCGTCGCGTGGTTGAACAAGAAATTCGTGATAAGGTGACAGATTTCCACTTGGATCATCTAGATGCCAAACATTTGGAAGCGGATATGGAAGACGGTGATTTGGTCATTCGTGAAAAAGCTTAATACAGAATTTTGATGATAAAAAAAGAAGGAGCCAGCTGAAAAAACTGGTTCCTTTTTTGTGTTTAAATCACATGACGCTCAAAGGCATCATCTGAAATCCCTTGTTCTAGAATGAGTTTAGCCCATTCTTTAGCAGAAAAGAGGCTGTGATCCTTGTAGTTACCGCAAGATTCGATGGTTGTACCAGGGACGTCTTCCCAAGTAGTGGTTTCAGCGATTTCCTTGAGCGAATCCTTGATAACAGCTGCGATTTCAGCGCTAGTATGACGTCCCCACATAATCATGTGGAAACCAGTACGGCAGCCAAATGGTGAACAGTCAATCATACCGTCAATGCGGGTACGGATGAGTTTCGCCAAGAGGTGCTCGATAGTGTGAAGACCGGCAGTAGGAATCGAGTCTTCGTTTGGTTGCACCAAGCGAATATCATAATTGGAGATGATGTCTCCTTTTGGTCCCGTTTCTTCCCCAATCAAGCGGACATAGGGTGCTTTGACAATCGTGTGGTCAAGTTCAAAACTTTCAACAATAACTTCTTTTGACATGGTAAATCCTTTCAGTTTTCTTCTTTCATTATAACATAAAGCTGGCTCCTGAGACAGAGAGAAAACCTCTCCGAGAGTGGAGAGGTTCAAATCGTTACTTACGATACAAACGGTCGTATTGGTAGTAAGGGTCAAAGGTTACATTGATACCCAATTTGCGAAGGACATTCTTGTCTTCATCTGTCAAGATGATGGTTGAGTGGGCTTCGCTTCCTTTGAGGTTGCCAAGTTCTTCCATAGCACGAGCGGCATCAGGATTTTCTGTAGCTGTGATGGCAAGAGCAATCAGAATTTCATTTGAATGCAGGCGTGGATTGCGGCTACCTAGATGATCGATTTTAAGACCTTGGATTGGTTTGACAAGTTCAGGTTCGATGAGTTTTACTTCTTTAGCAATGTCAGCTGATTTCTTGATAGCGTTGATAAGAGCAGCGGCTGTTGGGCCAAAGAGTTCAGAGTTCTTACCAGTCACGATTTCCCCACTTGGCAATTCAAGGGCTAGGGCTGGTCCGCCAGTTTCTTCTGCCTTTTGACGGGCAACGACAGCAACCTTACGGTCTGCAGGTGTGATGCCGAGGTCGTTCATGAGCAACTCGATTTTTTTAACAGCAGATTCGTCAACTTTTTCAGCTTTAAAATCAAGAACAGTTTGATAGTAGCGACGGATGATTTCTTGTTTAGAAGCTTCGACAGCAGCCTCGTCATCTGTAATAGCGAAACCAACCATGTTGACACCCATATCTGTCGGTGAAGCGTAAGGAGATTCACCTAGGATACGTTCCAACATGCGCTTGAGCACAGGGAAGATTTCGATATCACGGTTGTAGTTGACAGTGGTTTCTTCGTAGGTTTGGAGATGGAAGGGGTCAATCATGTTGACATCGTCAAGGTCTGCGGTTGCAGCCTCGTAGGCTAAATTGACTGGGTGATGAAGGGGAAGATTCCAAACTGGGAAGGTTTCAAATTTAGCGTAACCAGACTTGATACCATTGATTTGGTCGTGGTACATATTTGACATACAAGTTGCTAATTTTCCAGAACCAGGTCCAGGAGCGGTTACGACAATCAAGTTGCGACTGGTTTTGATGTAGTCGTTTTTCCCCATACCTTCTGGGGAAATGATGTGATCCATATCCGTCGGATATCCTTTGATTGGATAATGAAGATAAGAATCAATCCCGTTTTTATCTAACTGGTTACGGAAGGCATCTGCAGCTGGTTGGCCAGCGTACTGTGTGATGACAACGGAACCAACAAAAATTCCCAATTCATTGAATTTATCAATCAAACGAAGAACTTCTTGGTCATAAGAAATGCCCAAGTCACCACGTGCTTTGGAATGCTCAATGTTGTTAGCGTTAATAGCAATCACAACCTCAACCTGCTCTTTCAATTCTTGCAAGAGCTTGATTTTATTGTCAGGCTCATAACCAGGAAGAACGCGAGCTGCATGGAAATCTTCTAACATTTTGCCACCAAACTCCAAGTAGAGCTTGCCGTCAAATTGATTAATGCGCTCCAAGATGTGGTCGCGCTGTAGATTCAAATATTGTTCAGAACTAAAAGCTTGTTTTTTCATTTTTTTACCTCTGACCTCTATTATAATAAAAAATTGGAAGTTAGGAAACTATGGAGTTAAAAAAGAAAGTAAAAAGATTAGGCAAACGCTTGCACAAAAATTCGAAAAGCGCTATCATAGACTGTAGATTATTAAAATAATGAGGTAAGAAGATGCAAGAAAAATGGTGGCATAATGCCGTAGTCTATCAAGTCTATCCCAAGAGTTTTATGGATAGCAACGGAGATGGAATTGGTGATTTGCCAGGTATTACCAGTAAGTTGGACTATCTAGCCAAGTTAGGGATTACAGCGATTTGGCTTTCTCCTGTTTATGACAGCCCTATGGATGATAATGGCTACGATATTGCTGATTATCAAGCAATTGCAGCTATTTTCGGAACCATGGAGGATATGGACCAACTGATCGCGGAAGCTAAGAAGCGTGATATTCGTATCATCATGGACTTGGTGGTCAATCATACCTCAGATGAACATGCTTGGTTTGTCGAAGCCTGTGAAAATCCTGATAGCCCCGAGCGAGACTACTATATCTGGCGGGATGAGCCCAACGACCTAGATTCTATCTTTAGTGGGTCTGCCTGGGAATACGATGAAAAGTCAGGTCAATACTATCTCCACTTTTTCAGCAAGAAACAGCCTGATCTTAACTGGGAGAACGAAAAACTTCGCCAGAAAATCTATGAGATGATGAACTTCTGGATTGATAAAGGCATTGGCGGTTTCCGTATGGATGTTATCGACATGATTGGGAAAATTCCTGATGAGAAGGTAGTCAATAATGGTCCTATGCTCCATCCTTATCTCAAGGAGATGAATCAGGCAACCTTTGGAGATAAGAATCTTTTGACAGTTGGAGAGACCTGGGGAGCAACGCCAGAAATTGCCAAACTTTACTCTGATCCAAAGGGGCAAGAATTGTCTATGGTCTTCCAGTTTGAACATATTTGTCTTCAGTATCAGGAAGGTCAACCTAAATGGCACTATCAAAAAGAGCTAAACATCGCTAAGTTAAAAGAGATTTTCAACAAATGGCAGACAGAGTTAGGAGTTGAGGACGGCTGGAATTCCCTCTTCTGGAACAATCATGACCTCCCTCGTATCGTCTCTATCTGGGGAAATGACCAAGAATATCGTGAAAAATCTGCCAAAGCCTTTGCAATCTTGCTTCATCTTATGAGAGGGACACCTTATATCTACCAAGGTGAGGAGATTGGGATGACCAACTATCCGTTTGAGACGCTTGATCCAGTAGAAGATATTGAATCTCTCAATTATGCGCGTGAAGCTCTTGAAAAAGGCGTTCCGATGGAAGAAATCATGGATAGTATCCGTGTCATTGGTCGCGACAATGCCCGTACTCCAATGCAATGGGATGAGAGCAAAAATGCTGGTTTCTCAACAGGTCAACCTTGGTTGGCAGTCAATCCAAACTATCAAGCCATCAACGTTCAAGAAGCACTGGCAAATCCAGATTCTATTTTCTATACTTATCAAAAACTGGTTCAAATCCGCAAAGAGAATAGCTGGCTGATTCGAGCTGACTTTGAATTACTTGATACGGCTGATAAGGTCTTTGCCTATATCCGTAAAGATGGTGACCGTCGTTTCCTAGTTGTGGCCAACTTGTCCAATGAAGAGCAAGGATTGGCCGTAGAAGGAAAAGTTAAATCAGTCTTGATTGAAAATACTGTGGCGCAAGAAGCGGTTGAGAAACAAATCTTAGCTCCATGGGATGCTTTCTGTGTGGAAATGACTAACTAAAAAGTGAGAACCTTGAGCCTTAGAGCTTGAGGTTTTTTGCTAAAAGTTGTGTAAAAAACTCTTTTAAAAACATTTGTTAGAATTTTCTAAAAAATCTGTCAAAAGATCTTGCATTTGTAAAAAAATAGGGTATAATAGTGAAAATACTATTTTGAAGGAGATTATTTATGCAATCGAAAAAGTGGCTCTTAGGAGCAGGAGTGACCTTGAGTACAGCCATTCTTTTAACAGCTTGTGGGAAAAGTGAAAAGAATGCAGACGCTCCCAAAACATTTTCTTATGTTTATGCTGTTGATCCATCATCCTTGGATTATAGCGTTACAAGTAAAAGTTCAACTTCTGACGTAATAGGTAATGTTGTCGACGGTCTTTTAGAGAATGATAAATATGGGAATCTCATTCCTTCTCTAGCAGAGGATTGGTCAGTTTCTAAAGATGGCTTGACTTATACCTACAAACTTCGTAAAGGTGTGAAGTGGTATACTTCAGAAGGAGAAGAGTATGCGGAAGTTAAGGCTCAGGATTTTGTCACAGGTCTGAAACATGCAGCAGACGGGAAGTCCGATGGTCTTTCTTTGGTTGAGAAATCTATCAAAGGATTGGAGGCATATGTTAGTGGTGAAACAAACGATTTCTCAACTGTAGGTGTGAAAGCTCTTGATGATTATACAGTAGAATATACGCTTAATAAACCGGAAAGTTTTTGGAATTCAAAAATAACCACTGCAACGATGCTTCCAGTTAATGAAGAATTTTTGAATGCAACAGGTAAGGATTACGGAGCGCCAACTCCATCAAGTATTCTTTACAATGGTCCATATTTTTTGAAGTCCTTGATTTCTAAATCTGTGATTGAATATGAAAAAAATCCTAACTATTGGGATAAGGAAAATGTCAAAATTGATAATGTAAAATTAACATTCTATGATGGATCAGACCAAGAATCCTTAATTCGTAGCTTTACACAAGGTGCCTATACAACTGCTCGTCTCTTTCCAGCAAGCTCAAACTTTGAATCAACTAAAAAGGAATACGGTGATAAGATTGTCTATAGTCCACAAGAAGCAACAAGTTATTATCTTACCGTTAACGTAAATCGTCAATCCTATAATAAAACAGCTAAAACAGATGAGTCACAAAAAACATCAACAAAAGAAGCTCTTCTCAATAAGAACTTCCGTCAGGCTCTTAATTTTGCATTTAATCGCCACGCCTATACAGCTCAATTAAATGGTGAAGAAGGTGCGGATAAGATTATTCGTAATAGTCTAGTGCCAGATAACTATGTTCAAGTAGCTGGGAAGACCTTCGGACAGCTGGCTCAGGATGAACTGCTGAAATATGGAGAGCAATGGAAAGATGTGACTCTCACAGATGGCAAAGATACAATTTACAATCCAACAAAGGCCAAGTCTACATTTGAAAAAGCGAAAACAGAATTGCAATCTAAGGGAGTAAGTTTCCCGATTCATTTGGATGTACCAGTAGAACAGACAGATGTAGTTGCAGTTCAACAGACAAATTCATTAAAACAATCGATTGAAGAAACATTGGGAACTGAGAATGTAATTATAGATGTTCTTCAAATGACAGATAATGAGAAGGAAAGTATTACTTCTCAAGCTAAAGTTCCAACACAAAAAGATTATGATTTGAACGGAACTGGTTGGGGACCAGATTATCAAGATCCAGCAACCTATCTCAATATTTTAGATGCTAAGAAGGGTTCTGCCTTGAAACATCTAGGTATAACAAAGGGCAAGGATCCTGAAGTCATGGCGAAAGTTGGCTTGGATGAATACAAGAAGCTCTTGGATGATGCTGCATCTGAGACAAGTAATCTTGATAAACGATACGAAAAGTATGCCAAAGCACAGGCTTGGGTTACTGATAGTTCACTTCTTATTCCAGTTGCTTCTTCAGGTGGCTCTCCTATGGTTAGTCGTACTGTTCCATTTACCAAAGCTTATTCACAGGTCGGTATTAAGGGAGATCCATTTATTTTTAAAGGTATGCAACTTCAAAATGATATCGTGACAACTAAAGAGTATGAGGCGGCTCTTAAAAAGTGGCAAAAGGAAAAACTAGAATCTAATGCTCAGTATCAAAAGGATTTAGAAAAACACATAAAATGATTCTAGGTTTATTTTGTAGATGTTTCTTAGTCAACAAATCGTATAAAAACAAGGGAGGACTGCATGAAAGACGGAAATCCTTTGTTTTTTTATGACGAAAGTTTATAAACTTTCATTCTCGAAATTCAATTAACTTTACAAATTTCCTCTATTTTGGTAAAATAAACTTATGTTATAAAAACTAACATAAAGGAGAAAGAAGATGAATACAAAAAAGCGTGTTCTTAGCGCAGGCCTGACCTTTGCGGCTACTTTGCTTTTAGCTGCTTGCGGACAATCAGGTTCAGATACAAAAACTTACTCATCAACCTTTAGTGGAAATCCAACTACATTTAACTATTTATTAGACTACTACGCTGATAATACAGCCATCATTACCAACCTGGTTGATGGTTTGCTTGAAAATGATAACCATGGAAACCTAGTTCCATCTTTGGCAGAAGACTGGTCTGTTTCAAGCGACGGTCTGACTTATACTTATAAATTGAGAAAAGATGCCAAATGGTTCACAGCTGACGGTGAAGAGTACGCCCCAGTCAAGGCACAAGATTTTGTGACAGGGATCAAGTACGCAGTGGACAATAAATCACAGGCCATTGACTTGATTCAAAACTCGATCAAGGGCTTGAATGATTATATTACAGGAGCGGATTCTGACTTTTCTAAGGTTGGGGTGAAGGCTATTGACGACCAGACTGTTGAGTATACTTTGACACGCCCAGAACCTTACTGGAATTCAAAAATAACCAATAGTATTCTTTTCCCAGTAAATGAAGAGTTTTTAAACTCAAAAGGGAAAGATTTTGGTACCCTGTCTCCAGATAGTATTCTCTATAGCGGTCCTTATTTGTTAAAAGATTTCACATCAAAATCATCAATCGAGTATGTGAAAAATCCGCATTACTATGATCATGACAAAGTATCGATTGAACACGTGAAATTAGCTTATTTTGATGGCTCAGATCAAGAATTGACCATCCGTAACTTTGAAAGTGGAGCCTATTCAATCGCTGGGGTTTATCCAAATAGTTCTAACTTTGCCAAGACTAAGGAAAAATATAAGGATAATATCGTCTATAGTTTGCAGGACAAGACTTCTTGGTACTTCAATTTCAACGTCAACCGTAAGGCTTACAACCATACATCTAAAACGACAGATGAGCAGAAGAAATCAACTGAGACAGCTGTTTTGAACAAGAACTTCCGCCAAGCGGTGAACTTTGCCCTGGACCGCACAGCCTATTCTGCCCAGTCAAATGGGGAAGAAGCAGCTAGTAAGACCCTTCGTAACACCTTAGTGCCTCCTACATTTGTCCAAGTTGGAGACAAGACCTTCGGAGAAGTAGTCGCTTCTAAATTGGTCAACTACGGAACAGAATGGTCAGGTATTAACTTGGCAGATGCTCAGGATGCCTATTTCAACAAAGAAAAAGCCCAAGCAAAATTTGCAGAAGCTAAAAAAGAATTGGCAAGTCAAGGGGTGACTTTCCCAATTCACTTGGATGTGGCTGTTGATCAAACAAGTAAAAATGCTGTGACAGGCATGAACTCTGTTAAGCAGACTCTTGAGTCGGTTTTAGGTGCTGATAACATTGTCATTGATGTTCAGCAACTTTCAACAGATGATTTTAATAACGTAGCCTTCTTAGCACCAACACCAGCTGATCGTGACTATGATTTGAACTTTGATGGCTGGGTAGGTGACTACCAAGATCCGTCAACTTATCTTAATCCTTTCAATGCAGAGGATGGGTTCTACCTCAAGATTTTTGGTTTAGATGCTCAAGAAGATAAAGCTAAGATTGCTAGCTTGGGTCTTGATACTTACACCAAGATGCTCAAAGATGCAGATAGTGAAAATAAAGATGTAGCTAAACGTTATGAAAAATATGCTGAAGCACAGGCTTGGATGATTGACAATTCTCTAATCATGTCAGCTATGTCAAGTGGTGGAACAGCTTCTGTAACCAAAGTAACGCCATTTACAAGAGGTTATTCATTGGTCGGCATCAAGGGTGATGGCAATAACTATAAGTACATGAAACTGCAAAAAGATACTGTGACAACCAAACAGTTTGAAGAAGCGAAGATCAAATGGGAGCAAGAAAGCAAAAAAGCGGTCGAAAAAGCTCAAAAAGAAGCAGAAAATCATGTGAAATAATGAGAAATAGCTTTTTCAAGGAAAATCATAAAGACAAACATCAGTTTTGGTGCTTGTCTTTTTAAATCACTCGGCTATGGAAAACTGAGAAATGATTTGTTTTATGCTAAAATAGATTGAAACCAATACTCAATGAAAATCAAAGAATAACTGGGAAGCTAGCTCAGAGTACAGCTTTGACGAGGTGGTAGATAGAACTGACGAAGTCAGCTCAAAATAGTGTTTTGAGGTTGCAGATGGATGCTGACGTGGTTTGAAGAGATTTTCGAAGAGTATAAGATTCTCTCTTTTGCTATAGTTAAGGAGATGTAAAGATAAATGATAAGGAAGAGACTATGTACGACTATCTAATCGTTGGTGCTGGTTTGTCGGGAGCAATTTTTGCTTATGAAGCGACTAAGCGTGGAAAAAAAGTAAAAGTTATTGATAAACGTGACCACATTGGTGGGAATATCTACTGTGAGAATGTAGAAGGTGTTAATGTTCATAAATATGGCGCCCATATCTTTCATACTTCTAACAAGAAAGTTTGGGATTATGTGAATCAATTTGCTGAATTTAACAACTATATCAATTCGCCTCTAGCTAATTACAAGGGCAGTCTTTATAATCTACCTTTCAATATGAATACCTTCTATGCTATGTGGGGAACAAAAACTCCTCAAGAAGTCAAAGATAAGATAGCTGAACAAACAGCACATATGCAGGATGTTGAACCTAAAAACTTGGAAGAACAGGCTATCAAGTTGATCGGTCCAGATATTTATGAAAAATTGATTAAAGGATATACTGAAAAGCAATGGGGACGTTCTGCGACTGATCTTCCACCATTTATCATCAAACGACTACCAGTTCGTTTAACCTTTGATAATAACTACTTCAATGACCGTTACCAAGGTATTCCAATTGGGGGGTATAACGTTATTATCGAAAATATGCTCAAGGATGTTGAAGTAGAACTTGGCCTTGACTTTTTTGCCAATCGTCAAGAATTAGAAGCTTCTGCTGAAAAAGTTGTCTTTACAGGGATGATTGACCAATACTTCGATTATAAACATGGTGAGTTAGAATACCGTAGTCTTCGTTTTGAGCATGAAGTTCTAGATGAGGAAAACTATCA
Organism: bacterium; assembly: GCA_905221185.1. Classification (GTDB taxonomy): domain Bacteria; phylum Bacillota; class Bacilli; order Lactobacillales; family Streptococcaceae; genus Streptococcus. The sequence goes on from CAJNCE010000007.1 coordinate 56,884, forward strand.
AGGAAATGCAGTTGTTAACTACACAGAACGTGAAATTCCTTATACTCGCATTATTGAGCATAAACATTTTGAGTACGGTACTCAAGATAAAACGGTTATTACTCGTGAATACCCAGCTGATTGGGAACCTGGAGATGAGCCTTATTATCCAATCAATGATGAGAGAAACAATGCCCTGTTTGCTAAATATCAAGAAGAGGCAGCTCAGAATGATGAGGTGATTTTCTGTGGACGTTTGGCTGATTATAAATACTATGATATGCATGTGGTTATTGAACGGGTCTTGAATGTAGTCGAGGAAGAGTTGGGACGTTAATGCAAGGATTCTGTTATTTTAGAATTTTTGCTATTTGAGATTTTTAGAAGTAAAGCGAACAAGATTGTTTTCTGTCGGTCAGAAGAGAATCTATGTTGGCTTTTTGTTTTGTGCAGATGGGTAATTTATACTTATGTAGAATCAAAGAGCATCTTTTTCTTGGTAGTTTGCTCAAGAAATATCATAACCCAAGTATGTACTTTGAAATTGAACAGTTTTTATAAGTATTTCTGTATTCTAGGGAATCAATGTTAGAGTTTTTGGTAAAAACTATATTCTCAAAAAAGGAAAATTTATACTCTTTTTGATTTTAAATGAGTATAAAACAGGCTACTACTTGATATTTAGAGATATTGTCAACAAGCCCTTTGTTATGTGAATTAGTTAAGAAATAGTTAATGTTATTCATATTTTTACAACCTTATTGTTTAAAAAATAATTTTCAAAAATTCTGAAAATTGTATTGACAGGACATGAAAAAGAGTCTATAATGAATAAAAAAACGAAGGAGAAGACTATGAAAACAAGAAAAGTATTGGCTCTTGCGGGAGTGACTTTATTAGCAACGGGTGTTTTAGCTGCTTGTTCTGGGGGCTCAGGCGCTAAAGGTGAGCAGACTTTTGCCTTTACCTACGAGACAGACCCAGATAATCTCAACTACTTAACAACTGGTAAGGCAGCGACTGCTGACATTACTAGTAATGTGATTGATGGATTGCTTGAAAATGATAAATACGGGAACCTTATTCCCTCAATGGCAGAGGATTGGTCGGTTTCTAAGGATGGCTTGACCTACACTTATAAGATTCGTCAGGATGCCAAGTGGTATACATCTGAGGGAGAAGAGTATGCTCCTGTTAAGGCTCAGGACTTTGTGACAGGTCTTAAATATGCGACAGATAAGAAATCAGAAGCCCTTTACTTGGTACAGGATTCAATCAAAGGTTTGGACGCATACGCTAAAGGGGAAAATAAAGATTTCTCTCAAGTTGGGATTAAAGCGATTGACGATCAAACAGTCCAATACACTTTGAACAAACCTGAAAGTTTTTGGAATTCTAAAACAACAATGGGTGTCTTGGCACCAGTTAATGAAGAGTTTTTGAACTCAAAAGGTGATGATTTTGCCAAAGCTACGGATCCAAGCAGTATCTTGTATAATGGTCCTTATTTGTTGAAATCTATTGTCACCAAATCTGCTGTTGAATTTGCGAAAAATCCTAACTACTGGGATAAAGACAATGTCCATATTGACAAAGTTAAATTGTCATTCTGGGATGGTCAAGATACTAGTAAACCTGCAGAAAACTTTAAAGACGGTAGCTTTTCAGCAGCTCGTCTCTATCCAACAAGTGCAAGTTTCGCAGAGCTTGAGAAAGAGATGAAGGACAATATTGTCTATACTCAACAAGACTCTACAACTTATGTAGTGGGGACAAACATCGACCGTCAGTCCTATAAATATACTTCTAAGACTAGCGAAGAACAAAAGACATCTACTAAAAAGGCTCTCTTAAACAAGGATTTCCGTCAGGCTATTGCCTTTGGATTTGACCGTACAGCCTATGCCTCTCAGCTGAATGGACAAACTGGAGCAAGCAAAATCTTACGTAATATCTTTGTTCCACCAACATTTGTTCAAGCAGATGGTAAAAACTTTGGCGACATGGTCAAAGAAAAATTGGTGACTTATGGGGATGAATGGAAGGATGTCAATCTTGCTGATGCACAAGATGGTCTTTACAATCCAGAGAAAGCCAAGGCAGAATTTGCTAAAGCAAAATCAGCCCTACAAGCTGAGGGAGTACAATTCCCAATTCACCTAGATATGCCTGTTGACCAAACAGCAACTACAAAAGTTCAGCGCGTCCAATCTATGAAACAATCCTTGGAAGCGACTTTAGGAACTGATAATGTCATTATTGATATCCAACAATTGCAAAAAGATGAAGTGCTTAATGTAACTTTATTTGCACAAACTGCTGCTGGCGAGGATTGGGATCTTTCTGATAACGTTGGATGGGGACCAGACTTCTCAGATCCATCAACTTATCTTGATATCATCAAGCCTTCTGTAGGGGAAAATACGAGAACTTACCTAGGATTTGATTCAGGAAAAGACAATGAAGCTGCTAAGAAGGTTGGTCTCAATGATTATGATAAAATGGTCAATGAAGCAGGGGAAGAAACTACAGATGTTACAAAACGTTATAACAAGTATGCCGAAGCTCAAGCTTGGTTGACAGATAGTGCCCTAGTCATTCCAACGACATCTCGTACAGGGCGTCCAATCTTGTCTAAGATGGTACCATTTACTTTACCTTTTGCTTTCGCAGGTAACAAAGGGACAAGCGATCCGCTCCGATACAAATACCTTGAACTTCAAGATAAAGCAGTCACAGCAGATGAATATCAAAAAGCTCAAGATAAATGGATGAAAGAAAAAGAAGAATCCAATAAAAAAGCGCAAGAAGAACTTGCAAAACATGTGAAATAAAGGTAAGGGAGTTGGTTTGTAGCCGACTCCTTTATATTCTTCGAAAATCTCTTCAAACCACGTTATACTTTTCTAAAATCTCTTCAAACCACGTCAGCGTCCATCTGCAACCTCAAAACACTGTTTTGAGTAACCTGCGTCTAGTTTCTTAGTTGGCTCTTTGGTTTTCATTGAGTATTAGCTATCTTGTAGTAAAAAATCCTGAGAATTTCTAACTCTCAGGATTTTTTTTACTGTTGTGGTTGTTGTTGAAATTGAGGAGTTTGTGGTGCTTGTTGTACAGGCTGTCCTTGATTTGGATCAGTTACTGGAGCACTGTTGGGTTGTTGTCCTACTGTGGTGTTTGCCTGTGTAGTTGAACTTTCAGCTGTTGTAGAGGGGTTCTCTACTGACTGTGTTTGTTGGGTAGAAGGTGTAGCCCAAGCATTCTTGGCACCGTTCAAAAAGACGAATTCACCACTTCTGTAGACTCCTTCAGGCATTGTCCAATCTCCAGGATGGTCATTTTGAGAGAGGGAAGTCATCATAGCACGATAGACTTTGGCAGCAACTGTGAGACCATCCCCTACAATTGGTGTGAGACGATTGGTGTAGCCTGTCCATACAGCCATTGAATATTTACGTGTATAACCTACAAACATTTCATCAGGTGCTACAAACTGAGTCGTCTTGATATGGTTTTCGATTTCTTCATCTGTATAGTTCGAGGTACCTGTTTTACCAGCTTGAGGAAGCCAAGGTAGGTAGGCACCGCGACCAGTTCCGTAAGTCAAGACTGTTTTCATCATCTCTGTCATCATGTAAGCAGTCGTTTCTTTCATGGCTCTTGTGCCAGCGTCAGAAAATTCTTTTTCGCTACCATCGCTAAAGACAACCTTATTGATGTACATTGGTTTGTGGTAAATACCGCCATTTGCGAATGCAGCATAGGCAGTGGCCATTTTTTCACTACTTGCCCCGTATTGTTTACTAGATTCGGTAGTATTACTTGAAATAGCATTTGAGTAGTGAATACTTGGATAGTCGATTCCCAAACCGTTTAGGAAACTTTTGGCTCTATCTAAACCAACCTTGTTTAGTGTCTCAACGGCAGGTACGTTACGAGATTGTTGAAGAGCATATTGCAGAGTAATATTACCGAAATATGCTCGATCCCAGTTGTAGACAGGTGTGCTTGTTCCTGGATAGTTATAAGGAATATCATTAACCATAGTTGCAGTGGAATCATAAACACCGTATTCTATGGCAGGTGCATAATCGGTGATTGGTTTCATTGTTGAACCCCAGTCACGATTGGTTTCCACAGCTTGGTTGGTACCAAATGAAACGTTACTTGCTTGGTGACGAGCTCCAAGTTGGGCGATGACTTTACCATTTGAAACATCTACGACCGTGGATGCGACTTGCAAATCATCGTCAGGGTAAGAGACGTATTGATCGGAGTTGTAGATATCCCACAGATGTTTTTGAGCTTCTTGGTCTACATTTGTATAAACATCCATCCCAGTAGTTAGAAGGTTATAGCCAGTTTCTTGTTCTACTTGGTCGATAACCTCTTTGAGATAATTGTCCATATATGCTGGATAGCTATTGACTGATTTCAAACTTTGGAGTCCATCAGTAATAGGGGTATTAATAGCCTTCTCATACTGTTCGGCAGAAATGTAGCCTTGACCTTTCATCTCTGAAAGTACCAAGTTACGACGGTCAAGGGCAGCTTCTGGATGAGAATAGGGATCGTATTGATTCGGAGCCTGTGGCATTCCTGCTAGTAGGGCAAGTTGAGGTAGTGATAGTTCTCTCAAATCTTTACCGTAATAGTTTTGGGCAGCCGTCTGCATTCCATAGTTTCCGTTAGACATGTAAACTTTATTCACGTAGTAGGTCAGAATTTCTTGTTTTGTGGTTTTTTGCTCTAATTGAACAGCCAACCAAGCTTCCTGGGCTTTACGTGAAATGGTCTGATCAGAAGTGGAAGTTGAGAAATAGGTCAACTTAATTAATTGTTGGGTAAGGGTTGATCCTCCCTGGAGGGAGTTATTTTGTAAGTTACGTAAAAAGGCTCCTATAATTCGGATGGTATCGACACCGCGATGATCGAAAAAACGATGGTCTTCGATCGATACAATAGCCTTGACCAAATCAGTAGGAATTTCGTTGGCCTGAGCGTTTACTCGGCGTTCAGAGCCCAGATCGGCAATCAGTTCGTTTTTACTATCGAAAATCTTACTAGACGTGGTTGCGACTAATTTGCTCTCAGATAGGGCTGGGGCTTTGCTGACGTAATAGAGAAATATGCCTCCTCCCAGCATAACTGCTGTGATAAATAAAGTTAAGAAGCAGATACTCACATACTTAGCTATTCGCAGGATAGTTTGTTTGTTCATCTTGTTTTACCACCTAATAAATGTTCTTTGATAACATTGAGATAGGGAATTTGAGGGAAGGCACCAGCCTTGATTTTATATCCATATTCTCGAATATATCCAAGTGGCATTGATTTTTGTCCCTTATCTTGATGATAGAAGCGAATCAAATCGAATGCCGGCAATAAGTAGGTTTCTTGCAGAGAAGAAAAGTGAAGAAGGACAAAGCAGATTCCTTGTTGGGCAAGGACTTGTTCCATATGCTGAATCTGATGTGGATGGAAATTTTTCATCGGAATCGCACGTTTTTGTTTTGTTTCCTTGGCTTCAAAGTCGATGTAATATCCCTTATAAACGCCAGAATAGTCTGTCGTTGAAGCTTGTCGAAAATAGGCTTCAACAATCTTGGCACGACTTCGTTGTGGATAGTCCACTCGTACGATTTGAATAGGGGTTGGTTTCTTGTGTATAACAGCCAAGCCCTGAGACAAATAGTAGTCGTTGGTAGCATTGATCATCTTTTCAAAAGACATTCCTCGATTTGCGAAATTTTTGGGTTGAGAAAGAGATGTTTGTCTTTTTTGTGATGAAATTTTATGAGGATAGTTGACCATAATTCTCCTTATTGGTACAATAACATCACTCTATTATATCATAAATTTGCACAGAAAGGGTTAAAAATGACTACAGCTTTGGTTTTGGGCTATTCTGCTTTTGATTTGGGTTTGTTTTCTGACAAGGATTCTCGTCTTAAATTGATTAAAAAAGCGATACGTAGGGATTTAGAAGCTATGGCAGAAGATGGGGTCACTTGGCTTGTATTTACAGGGGCTTTGGGCTTTGAATATTGGGTTTTAGAGGTTGCTCAGGAGATGAAGACAGAGTACGATTTCCAGTTGGCCACCATTTTTGCTTTTGAAACCCATGGGGAAAATTGGAATGAAGGCAATCAGATGAAACTGAGCCGCTTTAAGCAGGTAGACTTTGTCAAATATGCCTATCCTCGCTATGAACACAAGGGGCAGTTAAGAGATTACCAGCAGTTTTTACTGGAAAACACGAATAGTTCCTATCTTTTTTATGATGAAGAAAATGAAACGAAACTAGCTTATTTTTACCAAAAGATGAAAAATCAAGAGGACTATTTTATAAAGAGATTAACATTTGATCAGCTAAATGAACTTGCTGAAAATTTTTCCGAAAATTGAAGCTTTGACCTTGATTTTTGTTTGCCTTTTTTTATATAATAATACTAGCAACCGAGAATGGAGAGAGACATGGCAAGTATTATTTTTTCAGCGAAAGATATTTTTGAACAAGAGTTTGGACGTGAAGTCCGTGGGTATAGTAAAGTAGAAGTTGATGAGTTTTTAGACGATGTCATTAAGGATTATGAAACCTATGCTGCCTTGGTCAAGTCACTTCGTCAGGAAATTGCGGATTTGAAGGAAGAATTAGCTCGTAAACCGAAACCTTCACCAGTTCAAGCAGAGCCTATTGAAGCGGCAACTACAAGTTCTATGACGAATTTTGATATTTTGAAACGCTTGAATCGTCTTGAAAAAGAAGTGTTTGGTAAACAAATTTTAGATAACTCAGATTTCTAAGTAGTTATTTGAGATGTGCAATTTTTGGATAATCGCGTGAGGAGAATTTCTTCTCATGAGGAAAGTCCATGCTAGCACAGGCTGTGATGCCTGTAGTGTTTGTGCTAGGCGAAACCATAAGCCTAGGGACGAGAAATCGTTACGGCAGTTGAAATGGCTAAGTCCTTGGATAGGCCAGAGTAGACTTGAAAGTGCCACAGTGACGGAGTCTTTCTGGAAACGGAGAGAGTGGAACGCGGTAAACCCCTCAAGCTAGCAACCCAAATTTTGGTCGGGGCATGGAGTACGCGGAAACGAACGTAGTATTCTGACTGCTATCAGCTAGAGCTGTTAGTGGTAGACAGATGATTATCGAAGGAAGTGGTCCTAGTCACTTCTGGAACAAAACATGGCTTATAGAAAATTGCATATAGGTTGGGGCTGAGAAATTTTCTCAACCTCATTTTTTAAAGTGTACATATAGAAAGGTCTTGCAAGACTGTAACATGAAAAAAGAATTTAATTTAATTGCAACTGTGGCAGCAGGTCTTGAAGCTGTTGTGGGACGAGAAGTGCGAGAGTTGGGTTACGATTGTCAGGTTGAAAATGGTCGTGTTCGTTTTCAAGGAGACGTGAGAGCTATTATCGAAACCAACCTCTGGCTTCGGGCAGCAGATCGTATCAAAATTATCGTAGGAACTTTCCCAGCTAAGACTTTTGAAGAGCTGTTTCAGGGAGTTTTCGCTCTAGATTGGGAAAATTATTTACCACTTGGAGCTCGATTCCCGATTTCAAAAGCCAAGTGTGTTAAGTCTAAACTACACAATGAACCCAGTGTTCAGGCTATCTCTAAGAAAGCTGTTGTCAAGAAATTGCAGAAACACTACGCCCGTCCAGAAGGTGTTCCTTTGATGGAAACTGGTCCTGAGTTTAAGATTGAGGTTTCTATTCTCAAAGATGTCGCAACTGTCATGATTGATACGACAGGCTCCAGTCTCTTTAAACGTGGCTATCGTACTGAAAAAGGTGGGGCTCCTATCAAGGAAAACATGGCGGCAGCTATTTTACAACTTTCTAACTGGTATCCAGACAAGCCTTTGATTGATCCGACCTGTGGTTCAGGAACTTTCTGTATCGAGGCAGTCATGATTGCTCGAAAGATGGCTCCAGGTCTACGTCGCTCTTTTGCTTTTGAGGAATGGAACTGGGTCAGCGACCGCTTGATTCAAGAAGTGCGCACAGAAGCGACTAAAAAAGTAGACCGTGAGCTTGAGCTGGATATTATGGGCTGTGATATTGATGCTCGCATGGTGGAAATTGCTAAAGCTAATGCTCAGGAAGCTGGTGTTGCAGGGGATATTACTTTTAAGCAGATGCGCGTGCAGGATTTACGTTCTGATAAAATCAATGGTGTGATTATCTCAAATCCGCCTTATGGAGAACGTTTATCAGATGATGAAGGAGTTACCAAGCTCTATGCTGAGATGGGGCAAGTATTTGCACCGCTGAAAACTTGGAGCAAGTTTATCCTAACTAGTGATGAAGCATTTGAAAGCAAGTATGGGAGCCAAGCAGATAAGAAGCGTAAGTTATACAACGGAACCTTGAAAGTGGATCTGTATCAATATTTTGGTCAACGTGTTAAACGTCAAGAGTTAAAATAGAAAGGGATACTCATGAGTAAGAAAAGACGGAATCGTCATAAAAAAGAAAACCAAGAACCGCGATTTGATTTTGATGAAGCAAAAGAGTTAACAGTTGGTCAAGCGATTCGTAAAAATGAAGAAGTGGAAGCAGGAGTCTTGCCTGAAGATTCCATTTTGGACAAGTATGTCAAGCAACACAAAGATGAAATCGAAGCAGATAAGTTTGCGACTCGCCAATACAAAAAAGAGGAGTTAGTCGAAACTCAGAGTCTGGATGATTTAATCCAAGAAGTGCGTGAAGCTGTAGAGGAGTCGGAAACCTCTTCAGAGGAAGTTCCATCTTCTGAAACTATCTTACCTCCACTGTCTTTGGACGATGAGGATAAAGACTGGGATCCTATAGTGCTAGAGGATGAAAATTTAGCAGAAATGACTGAGGAAGTGGAAGAGGAGAAGAATTTTTCTCGTCTGGATCAAGAGGATTCAGAAGAGAAAAGTAAAAAAGGCTTTGTTTTGACCGCTTTGGCGCTTGTATCAGTGATTATCTGTGTCAGTGCTTATTATGTCTATCGTCAAGTGAATCGCTCGACCAAGGAAATTCAAACTGCTCAATCAGCTACAGCCAATCAATCAGATGTGGATGATTTTAATACACTTTACGATGCCTTCTATACAGATAGCAACAAAACGGCTTTGAAAAATAGCCAGTTTGATAAGTTGAACCAACTCAAGACCTTACTTGATAAGCTAGAAGGTAGCCGTGAACATACGCTTGCCAAATCTAAATATGATAGTCTAGCAACGCAAATCAAGGCCATTCAAGATGTCAATGCACAATTTGAAAAACCAGCTATTGTGGATGGTGTCTTGGATACCAATGCAAAAGCTAAATCGAATGCTAAATTTACAGATATTAAAACTGGCAATACTGAGATTGACAAAGTGCTAGATAAGGCCATTAGTCTAGGTAAGAGCCAGCAAACAAGTGCTTCCAGCTCAAGTTCAAGTCAAACTAGCAGTTCAAGCTCTAGTCAAGCAAGCTCAAATACAACTAGTGAGACAAAACCAAGTAGTTCAAATGCGGGTTCAAATGAGACTAGAAGTACTCGCAGTGAAGTCAATATGGGCGTTTCAAGTGCAGGAGTTGCTGTTCAAAGAAGTGCCAGTCGTGTTGCCTATAATCAGTCTGCTATTGATGATAGTAACAACTCTGCCTGGGATTTCACTGATGGCGTCTTGGAACAAATTCTAGCGACTTCACGTTCACGTGGTTATATCACTGGAAATCAATACATCCTCGAACGTGTCAATATCGTTAATGGCAATGGTTATTACAACCTCTATAAGCCAGATGGAACCTATCTCTTTACCCTTAACTGTAAGACAGGATACTTTGTTGGAAATGGTTCTGGACATGCGGATGACTTGGACTACTAAGCAGTCGTTACAAAATTCTTTCTTTTCAAAAGTAAAAATGATAAAATAAAACAAATTAAACAAGAGGAGTGTCAAATGACAAAAGCTAACTTTGGTGTCGTAGGTATGGCCGTAATGGGTCGTAACCTTGCCCTTAATATTGAATCACGTGGTTACACAGTTGCTATCTACAACCGTAGTAAAGAAAAAACTGAAGATGTAATTGCTTGCCATCCTGAAAAGAACTTTGTACCAAGCTATGACGTTGAAAGTTTTGTAAACTCAATCGAAAAACCTCGTCGTATCATGCTGATGGTTCAAGCTGGACCTGGTACAGATGCTACTATCCAAGCCCTTCTTCCACACCTTGACAAGGGTGATATCTTGATTGACGGAGGAAACACTTTCTACAAAGATACCATCCGTCGTAATGAAGAATTGGCAAACTCAGGTATCAACTTTATCGGTACTGGGGTTTCTGGTGGTGAAAAAGGAGCCCTTGAAGGTCCTTCTATCATGCCTGGTGGACAAAAAGAAGCCTACGAATTGGTTGCGGATGTTCTTGAAGAAATCTCAGCTAAAGCACCAGAAGATGGAAAACCATGTGTGACATACATCGGTCCTGATGGAGCTGGTCACTATGTGAAAATGGTTCACAACGGTATCGAGTATGGTGACATGCAATTGATCGCAGAAAGCTATGACTTGATGCAACACTTGCTAGGCCTTTCTGCAGAAGATATGGCTGAAATCTTTACTGAGTGGAACAAGGGTGAATTGGACAGCTACTTGATCGAAATCACAGCTGACATCTTGAGCCGTAAAGACGATGAAGGCCAAGACGGACCAATCGTAGACTACATCCTTGATGCTGCAGGTAACAAGGGAACTGGTAAATGGACTAGCCAATCATCACTTGACCTTGGTGTCCCATTGTCACTCATCACTGAGTCAGTATTTGCACGATACATTTCAACTTACAAAGAAGAACGTGTGCATGCTAGCAAAGTTCTTCCAAAACCAGCTGCCTTCAAATTTGAAGGAGACAAGGCTGAGTTGATTGAAAAGATCCGTCAAGCTCTTTACTTCTCAAAAATCATTTCATACGCACAAGGTTTTGCTCAATTGCGTGTAGCTTCTAAAGAAAACAACTGGAACTTGCCATTTGCGGACATCGCATCTATCTGGCGTGATGGCTGTATCATCCGTTCTCGTTTCTTGCAAAAGATTACAGATGCTTACAACCGTGATGCAGACCTTGCTAACCTTCTTTTGGATGAGTACTTCTTGGATGTTACTGCTAAGTACCAACAAGCAGTACGTGATATCGTAGCTCTTGCTGTTCAAGCTGGTGTACCAGTCCCAACCTTCTCAGCAGCTATTACTTACTATGATAGCTACCGTTCAGCTGACCTTCCAGCTAACTTGATCCAAGCGCAACGTGACTACTTTGGTGCTCACACTTACCAACGTAAAGACAAAGAAGGAACATTCCACTACTCTTGGTATGACGAAAAATAAGTAGGTCTGCCATGGGGAAACGGATTTTATTACTTGAGAAAGAACGAAATCTAGCTCATTTTTTAAGTTTGGAACTCCAAAAAGAGCAATACCGAGTTGATCAGGTTGAGGAGGGGCAAAAAGCCCTCTCCATGGCTCTTCAGACAGACTATGACTTGATTTTATTGAATGCTCAACTGGGGGATATGACAGCCCAGGATTTTGCAGATAGGCTGAGTCGGACTAAGCCAGCTTCAATCATCATGGTCTTGGACCATCGTGAAGAATTGCAAGACCAGCTTGAGACAATCCAACGCTTTGCCGTTTCTTACATCTATAAGCCAGTAATCATTGATAATCTGGTAGATCGTATTTCAGCGATTTTCCGAGGTCGGGACTTCATCGACCAACACTGTAGTCAGATGAAAGTTCCAACATCTTACCGCAATTTGCGTATGGACGTAGAACATCATACCGTTTATCGTGGCGAGGAGATGATTGCTCTGACTCGTCGTGAGTATGACCTTTTGGCTACTCTTATGGGAAGTAAGAAAGTGTTAACTCGTGAGCAGTTGTTGGAAAGTGTCTGGAAGTATGAAAGCGCGACCGAAACCAATATCGTGGATGTCTATATCCGTTATTTACGTAGCAAGCTGGATGTAAAAGGTCAGAAAAGCTACATTAAAACCGTTCGTGGTGTCGGTTACACCATGCAAGAATAGAAAAGCAGTTGCAGTTGTGTAACTGCTTTTTTAGGGGTTTCTATATTTTGACATACGGTTTTGTATTTGCTAAAATCAGTTATGGAGGATACTTCTAATGAAAATAGTAAAAAAATTGATGCAGATCGCATTAGCATTCTTTTTCTTTGGTTTGCTAGCAACAAGTGCAGTATTGGCGGATGATGCTGATTCAGAAGGTTGGAAATTTGTCCAAGAAAATGGTAGAACTTACTACAAGAAGGGTGACATCAAAGAAAAGGCCTGGCGAGTGATTGATGGCAAGACCTATTATTTTGATTATGTATCAGGAGAAATGGTTGTCGGCTGGCAATATATCCCGTTTCCATCTAAAGGTAGTACAATTGGTCCTTATCCAAATGGTTTGAGATTAGAATCTATGCCAATGCCAGAATGGTATTACTTTGGACAAGATGGTGTCTTACAAGAATTTGTTGGCAAGCAAGTTTTAGAGGCAAAAACTGCTACAAATACCAACAAACATCATGGGGAACAATATGATAGTCCAGCAGAGAAACGAGTCTATTATTTTGAAGATCAGCGTAGTTATCACACCTTAAAAACTGGTTGGGTTCATGATGAGGGACACTGGTATTATTTACAGAAGGATAGTGGCTTCGATGCTCGTATCGACAGTTTGACGGTTGGGGAGCTAGTGCGTGGTTGGACCAATGACAACTCAACTTGGTACTATCTCGATACAACAAGTGCTGCAATGCAAACTGGTTGGAAACAACTTGGCAATAAGTGGTACTACCTTCGTTCATCAGGAGCCATGGCGACGGGTTGGTATCAGGAAGGCTCAACTTGGTATTATTTAGACCAGTCAAATGGTGATATGAAAATTGGCTGGCAATACCTCGGTAACAAGTGGTACTATCTCCGTTCATCAGGATCTATGGTCACTGGTTGGTTCCAGGTCGGTAGTAAATGGTACTATGCTTATAGTTCAGGTGTCTTGGCAGTGAATACGACCGTAGATGGCTATTCTGTCAACTATAATGGCGAATGGGTTCAATAATGAAAGAGGCGATTGTGAATGGAAACAATCGCTTTTTTTGTGAAAATATAATAAAATAGATAGGAAAGAATCAATACTTGTATGAAAAATGAGACGGTCTTTCCGTCTAGTAAAAGGAAAACATGACAAAAAAAGTTGGTGTCGGTCAGGCACATAGTAAAATCATTTTAATAGGGGAGCATGCGGTCGTTTACGGTTATCCTGCCATTTCCCTGCCTCTTTTGGAGGTAGAGGTGACTTGTAAGGTAGTTCCTGCAGCGAGTCCTTGGCGCCTCTATGAGGAGGATACCTTGTCTATGGCAGTTTATGCTTCGCTGGAGTATTTGGATATCAAAGAAGCCTGCATTCGCTGTGAGATTGACTCGGCTATTCCTGAGAAGCGGGGAATGGGTTCGTCAGCTGCTATCAGCATAGCGGCTATTCGTGCGGTATTTGACTACTATGAGGCTGATCTGCCTCATGATGTACTAGAAATCTTGGTCAATCGGGCTGAGATGATTGCCCATATGAATCCAAGCGGTTTGGATGCCAAGACCTGTCTCAGTGACCAGCCTATTCGCTTTATTAAGAACGTAGGATTTACAGAGCTTGAGATGAATCTATCTGCCTATTTGGTCATTGCAGATACGGGCGTCTATGGTCACACTCGTGAAGCTATCCAAGTGGTTCAAAGCAAGGGGAAAGATGCCCTACCGTTTTTGCATGCCTTGGGAGAATTGACTCAGCAAGCAGAAGATGCGATTTCACAAAAAGATGCTGACGGATTGGGACAAATCCTCAGTCAAGCGCATTTACATTTAAAAGAAATTGGTGTTAGTAGCCCTGAGGCAGACCATCTGGTAGAAACGGCTCTGAGCTATGGTGCTCTGGGTGCCAAGATGAGCGGTGGTGGGCTTGGAGGCTGTATCATAGCCTTGGCAGACAATTTGACACACGCACAAGAACTAGCAGAAAGATTAGAAGAGAAAGGAGCTGTTCAGACATGGATCGAGAGCCTGTAACAGTACGTTCTTACGCAAATATTGCCATTATCAAATATTGGGGAAAGAAAAAAGAGAAAGATATGGTGCCTGCTACTAGCAGTATCTCTCTGACTTTAGAAAATATGTATACAGAGACGACTTTGTCATCTCTACCGACGGATGCGATGGCTGATGCCTTTTATATCAATGGTCAGCTACAAAATGAGGCGGAGCATGCCAAGATGAGCAAGATTATTGACCGTTACCGTCCAGCTGGTGAGGGTTTTGTTCGTATTGATACTCAAAATAATATGCCTACGGCAGCGGGCTTGTCCTCAAGTTCTAGCGGTTTGTCAGCCTTGGTTAAGGCTTGCAATGCTTATTTCAATCTTGGTCTGAATCGGAGCCAGTTGGCGCAGGAGGCTAAGTTTGCCTCAGGCTCTTCTTCTCGTAGTTTCTATGGACCACTAGGTGCTTGGGATAAGGATAGCGGGGAAATTTACCCTGTAGAAACAGACTTGAAACTAGCTATGATTATGTTGGTGCTAGAGGACAAGAAAAAACCAATCTCCAGTCGTGATGGGATGAAACTTTGTGTGGAAACCTCGACGACCTTTGATGACTGGGTGCGTCAGTCTGAGAAGGATTATCAGGATATGTTGGTTTACCTCAAGGAAAATGATTTTGCAAAGGTTGGGGAATTAACGGAGAAAAATGCTCTTGCTATGCACGCTACGACCAAAACAGCATCACCAGCTTTTTCTTATCTGACGGATGCATCTTATGAAGCCATGGGCTTTGTTCGTCAACTTCGTGAGCAAGGAGAGGCCTGCTACTTTACTATGGATGCTGGTCCCAATGTCAAGGTCCTCTGTCAGGAGAAAGACTTGGAGCATTTATCTGAAATTTTCAGTCAACGTTACCGCTTGATTGTGTCAAAAACAAAGGATTTGAGCCAAGATGATTGCTGTTAAAACTTGCGGGAAACTCTATTGGGCAGGGGAATATGCTATTTTAGATCCAGGGCAGTTAGCCTTGATAAAGGCTATTCCCATCTATATGAGGGGAGAGATTGCCTTTTCTGATAGCTACCGAATCTATTCAGATCTGTTTGATTTCGCAGTGGATTTGACGCCAAATCCTGACTACAGCTTGATTCAAGAAACAATTGCTTTAGTAGAAGATTTCCTCGTTTATCGTGGGCAGACCTTGCAACCTTTTTCGTTGGAAATCCGTGGAAAAATGGAACGGGAAGGGAAAAAGTTTGGTCTAGGTTCTAGCGGTAGCGTCGTTGTCTTGGTTGTCAAGGCTTTGCTGGCTCTGTATAATCTTTCGGTTAATCAAGATCTCTTATTCAAGCTGACCAGTGCTGTCTTGCTCAAGCGAGGAGACAATGGTTCTATGGGGGACATTGCCTGTATTGTGGCAGAGGAATTGGTTCTTTACCAGTCATTTAATCGCCAGAAGGTGGCTGCTTGGCTGGAAGAAGAAAACTTGGCGACTGTTTTAGAGCGTGATTGGGGCTTTTCAATTTCGCAAGTGAAACCAACTTTAGAATGCGATTTCCTAGTGGGATGGACTAAGGAAGTGGCTGTGTCTAGTGATATGGTCAAGCAAATCAAGCAAAATATCAATCAGAATTTTTTAAGTTCCTCAAAAGAAACGGTGGTTTCTTTGGTAGAAGCCTTGGAGCAGGGGGAATCAGAAAAAATTATCGAGCAAGTAGAAGTAGCCAGCAAGCTCTTAGAAGGCTTGAGCGCAGATATTTACACAACTTCGCTTAGACAGTTGAAAGAAGCCATTCAAGATTTGCAAGCTGTTGCTAAGAGTAGCGGCGCTGGTGGTGGTGACTGTGGAATTGCCTTGAGTTTTGATGCGCAATCAACTGAAACCATAAAAAATCGCTGGGCCGATCTGGGGATTGAGCTCTTATATCAAGAAAGGATAGGACATGACGACAAATCGTAAGGATGAGCACATCCGCTATGCCCTTGAGCAGAAAAGTTCCTATAATAGCTTTGATGAGGTGGAGTTGATTCATTCTTCCTTGCCTCTTTACGATCTGGATGAAATCGATCTGTCGACAGAATTTGCTGGTCGAAAGTGGGATTTTCCTTTTTATATCAATGCCATGACGGGTGGAAGCGATAAGGGAAGAGAAATCAATCAAAAGCTGGCTCAGGTGGCGGACGCCTGTGGTATTTTATTTGTAACGGGTTCTTATAGCGCAGCCATCAAAGATCCATCAGATTCCTCTTTTTCTGTCAAGAATGATCATCCAAATCTCCTCCTTGGAACCAATATTGGATTAGACAAGCCTGTTGAGTTGGGACTTCGGACTGTAGAAGAGATGAATCCTCTTCTCTTGCAGGTGCATGTCAATGTTATGCAGGAGTTGCTCATGCCCGAGGGAGAAAGAAAGTTCAGAAACTGGCAATCGCATCTAGTAGACTATAGCAAGCAAATCCCCGTTCCGATTGTCCTAAAGGAAGTTGGCTTTGGAATGGATGCCAAGACCATCGAGAGAGCCTATGAATTGGGCGTTCGAACCGTTGATCTATCGGGGCGTGGTGGTACTAGCTTTGCTTATATCGAAAACCGTCGCAGTGGCCAGCGTGACTACCTCAATCAATGGGGCCAGTCTACCATGCAGGCTCTTCTCAATGCCCAAGACTGGAAAGACAAGGTTGAACTCTTGGTCAGTGGTGGCGTTCGGAATCCGCTGGATATGATTAAGTGCTTGGTCTTTGGTGCCAAGGCTGTGGGACTGTCTCGAACAGTTCTGGAATTGGTTGAAACCTACACAGTTGAAGAAGTGATTGGCATTGTCCAAGGCTGGAAAGCAGATCTACGCTTGATCATGTGTGCCCTTAATTGTGCCACCATAGCAGATCTGCAAAAAGTAGACTATCTTCTATATGGAAAATTAAAAGAAGCAAAAGATCAGATGAAAAAGGCGTAACCACCGCCTTTTTTCCATCTTCAGACCGAGGTGACTTTTTTGAATTGTGATAAAATAGAAAGCAGAGGATGAACTTATGAGAAAATTTAAAATCTTTTTATTTATCGAAACCTGTCTTTTGACAGGAGCTCTGATTTTGATGCTATCAGAGCATTTTTCGCGTTTTCTGCTTATACTATTCCTCTTTTTGCTTTTGATTCGCTATTACACTGGTAAAGAGGAAAATAATCTTCTTTTAGTAGTGGCAACCATTCTCTTCTTTTTCATCGTCATGCTCAACCCATTTGTGATTCTAGCTATTTTTGTTGCGGTTATCTATAGCCTCTTTCTTCTTTATCCGATGATGAACCAGGAAAAAGAGCAGACTAATTTGGTTTTTGAAGAGGTGGTGACGGTTAAGAAGGAGAAAAATCGTTGGTTTGGCAATCTCCATCATTTTTCAAGCTACCAGACTTGCAAGTTTGATGATATCAATCTCTTTCGCCTCATGGGAAAGGATACTATTCATCTGGAGAGGGTCATACTAACCAATCACGATAATGTCATTATCCTCAGAAAGATGATAGGAACGACCAAAATCATTGTACCTGTAGATGTGGAAGTAAGCCTCAGCGTTAACTGTCTCTATGGGGATTTGACTTTTTTCAACCAGACCAAGCGAGCCCTCCGAAATGAACACTATCATCAGGAAACGAAAGACTATCTCAAGAGTAACAAGAGTGTCAAGATTTTCTTGACCACTATGATTGGGGATGTTGAGGTGGTCAGAGGATGAAAAAACAAGCTTATGTAATCATTGCAATTACCTCCTTCCTATTTGTCTTATTTCTGTCCCACAGCTTGCTGGAAATTCTTGATTTTGACTGGTCTATTTTCCTGCATGATGTCGAAAAAACAGAAAAATTTGTCTTTTTGTTGTTGGTTTTCAGTATATCCATGACCTGTCTTTTAGCCCTGTTTTGGCGAGGTGTCGAAGAGCTTTTTCTAAGAAAAATGCAGGCCAATCTCAAGCGTTTGTTGGCAGGGCAAGAAGTGGTTCAGGTTTCAGATCCAGATTTGGATGCCAGTTTCAAGTCCTTGTCAGGCAAACTTAACCTCTTGACAGAGGCTCTTCAAAAAGCTGAAAATCACAGTCTTGCTCAGGAAGAGGAAATCATCGAGAAGGAAAGAAAGCGGATTGCTCGAGATTTGCACGATACCGTCAGTCAGGAGTTGTTTGCTGCCCACATGATTTTGTCAGGTGTTAGTCAGCAGGCTTTGAAACTGGATAGAGAAAAGATGCAGATCCAGTTGCAGAGTGTCACAGCCATCCTTGAAACAGCCCAGAAGGATTTACGGGTCTTGCTCCTGCATTTGCGCCCAGTTGAATTGGAACAAAAGAGCTTGATAGAAGGGATTCAAATCCTCTTAAAAGAGCTTGAGGACAAGAGTGATCTCAAGGTTGCTTTCAAGCAAAATGTGACGAAATTGCCTAAGAAAATCGAGGAGCATATCTTCCGTATCCTGCAAGAGTTAATCAGCAATACCCTCCGCCATGCCCAGGCCTCTTGCCTAGATGTCTACCTCTATCAGACAGATGTTGAATTGCAGCTGAAGGTGGTGGACAATGGAATTGGTTTTCAGTTAGGGAGTTTAGATGACTTGAGTTATGGACTGCGAAACATCAAGGAGCGAGTTGAAGATATGGCAGGGGCGGTTCAGTTATTAACAGCTCCCAAGCAAGGGCTGGCAGTTGATATCCGTATTCCCCTGCTCGATAAGGAATGATAAAGGAGTAAAGATGAAAATTTTACTAGTAGATGACCATGAAATGGTCCGCTTAGGCTTGAAAAGCTACTTTGACCTCCAAGACGATGTGGAAGTTGTGGGCGAGGCGTCCAACGGGTCTCAAGGCATTGACTTGGCCTTGGAATTGCGCCCAGATGTTATTGTCATGGATATTGTCATGCCTGAGATGAATGGAATTGACGCGACCTTGGCCATCCTCAAAGAATGGCCTGAAGCCAAGATTTTGATTGTGACTTCTTACTTGGACAATGAAAAAATAATGCCGGTTTTGAATGCTGGAGCCAAAGGCTATATGCTTAAGACTTCTAGTGCAGACGAACTACTCCATGCCGTCCGTAAGGTGGCTGCTGGCGAGCTGGCTATTGAACAAGAGGTCAGCAAGAAGGTCGAATACCATCGCAATCACATAGAACTACATGAGGACCTGACTGCGCGTGAGCGAGATGTTCTCCAACTGATTGCCAAGGGCTATGAAAATCAGCGCATCGCTGATGAACTCTTTATCTCTCTCAAGACGGTCAAGACCCACGTGTCCAACATCCTTGCCAAACTTGAGGTTAGCGATCGCACCCAAGCGGCGGTCTATGCCTTTCAGCACCACTTGGTGGGGCATGAGGAGTTTTAGATGAGTCTAACAGATTTACTTGAGGAGCTAGAAGCAGCAAAAGATCCTAAAAAAGCGGGCCCCATGGAGGCCTATATGCGCCATCAATTTTCCTTCCTAGGCGTTGCGGCTCCTGAAAGAAATGCACTCTATAAAAAATACTTTCCAGAAGTAAAAAGAACAAAGATTATCGATTGGGATTTTGTAGATACTTGCTGGGAAAAAGAGTCTAGAGAATACCAGTATGTGGCTGCCAATTATTTGAAAGCAATGCAGTCTTATCTAAAGGACAGCGATTTGCCTAAGCTAGAGCAGTTGGTTGTTGCCAAGTCTTGGTGGGATACGGTGGATATCCTAGATAGCGTAGTAGGGAGTTTGGTATACAATAAGCCGGAACTGGAAAAAATAATCCTCCAATGGAGCTTGTCAGACAATATCTGGCTGAAACGCGTCGCTATTGACCACCAGTTGTTAAGAAAAGCGAAGACCAATGTCCAACTGATGGAAAAGATCCTGCAAAATAATCTGGACCAGACAGAATTTTTTATTAATAAAGCCATTGGCTGGGCTCTGAGAGACTACTCCAAAACGAATCCAGCTTGGGTAGCATGCTTCATTGAGAAAAACAAGGAAAGAATGGCTGAACTTAGTATCAAAGAAGCGAGTAAGTACCTCTCCCATCATTGAAAAGCGCATTCATTACTTGAAAAAAGTCGCTCGTTTATGTTATAATAGACTGTATTTAAAAAATTTTAAGGAGAAATGACAGAATGTCTGTATCATTTGAAAACAAAGAAACAAACCGTGGTGTCTTGACTTTCACTATCTCTCAAGACCAAATCAAACCAGAATTGGACCGTGTCTTCAACTCAGTGAAGAAATCTCTTAACGTTCCAGGTTTCCGTAAAGGTCACCTTCCACGTCCTATCTTCGACAAAAAATTTGGTGAAGAGTCACTTTACCAAGACGTTATGAACGCTCTTTTGCCAAACGCTTATGAAGCAGCTGTAAAAGAAGCTGGTCTTGAAGTGGTTGCTCAACCAAAAATTGATGTAACTTCAATGGAAAAAGGTCAAGACTGGGTTATCACTGCTGAAGTCGTTACAAAACCTGAAGTAAAATTGGGTGACTACAAAAACCTTGAAGTATCAGTTGATGTAGAAAAAGAAGTAACTGACGCTGACGTTGAAGAGCGTATCGAACGTGAACGCAACAACTTGGCTGAATTGGTTATCAAAGAAGCTGCTGCTGAAAACGGCGACACTGTTGTTATCGACTTCGTTGGTTCTATCGACGGTGTTGAATTTGACGGTGGAAAAGGTGAAAACTTCTCACTTGGACTTGGTTCAGGTCAATTCATCCCTGGTTTCGAAGACCAATTGGTAGGTCACTCAGCTGGTGAAACTGTTGATGTTATCGTAACATTCCCAGAAGACTACCAAGCAGAAGATCTTGCAGGTAAAGAAGCTAAATTCGTAACAACTATCCACGAAGTAAAAGCTAAAGAAGTTCCAGCTCTTGACGATGAACTTGCAAAAGACATCGACGAAGAAGTTGAAACACTTGCTGAATTGAAAGAAAAATACCGTAACGAATTGGCTGCTGCTAAAGAAGAAGCTTACAAAGATGCCGTTGAAGGTGCAGCAATTGATAAAGCTGTAGAAAACGCTGAAATCGTAGAACTTCCAGAAGAAATGATCCACGAAGAAGTTCACCGTTCAGTAAATGAATTCCTTGGGAACTTGCAACGTCAAGGTATCAACCCTGACATGTACTTCCAAATCACAGGAACTACTCAAGAAGACCTTCACAACCAATACCAAGCAGAAGCTGAGTCACGTACTAAGACTAACCTTGTTATCGAAGCAGTTGCTAAAGCTGAAGGATTTGATGCTTCAGAAGAAGAAATCCAAAAAGAAGTTGAGCAATTGGCAACAGACTACAACATGGAAGTTGCTCAAGTACAAAGCTTGCTTTCAGCTGATATGTTGAAACACGATATCACAATCAAAAAAGCTGTTGAGTTGATTACAAGCACAGCAACAGTTAAATAATCTTAATAAACAAAAATCCCACCTGCCTAGGTGGGTTTTCTTGTGCACTATTTTCCAAAAATCTCTTTGAGATCTGCTTCTGTAATCCCAATCATGGCTGGAATGCTGTCCCAGTTTTCTTCGGTTAAGATGTAGGATTGCTCAGAGTCGGTTGATGGGGCAGTTTCAGAGATAGATTGTTTATTTTCTTCAATATTTTCAATTAAATCACTGAATCGTTCAATCAGATAGGTTTTTCGGGCGGTTCCGATGTGCTGGGTAGCATAGTCGAAGGCCTGTAATTCGCCTAGTAAGATAAGTTTGCTTTTGGCGCGTGTAATGGCGGTATAGATGAGATTCCGCTCCAGCATACGTCTACTAGCACTGGTAATCGGTAGGATGACAACAGGAAACTCACTTCCCTGAGATTTATGGATACTCATGGCATAGGCCAAGCGAATCTTGTACCATTCGTTACGTGGGTAAGAGACCTCGTTGCCATCAAAATCAATGACAATCTCGTCTTGTTTGGATTCGGTGTATTTGCCGGGAATCAGGTCTGTGATAGCTCCCAAATCCCCATTAAAGACATTGATTTCAGCATCGTTGACCAAGTGAATAACCTTGTCGCCCTTACGATAGTGGCACTGGGGAGCTTCAAAACTAAGTTGGTCTTTTTGTGGTGGGTTCAGGAGGTCTTGCATGAGCTGGTTGATGGCATCAATCCCTGCCGTCCCGCGGTACATGGGAGCCAGAACTTGGATATCACGGGCAGGGATGCCACTTCTGAGGGCAGCGCCTAAGATTTTCTCAATGGTGGCAGGAATATGACCGCTAGCAATTTCAAAGTAGGAACGGTCTGCTTTTTTCTGGGTGAAATCAGCTGGCAAGATTCCCTGTCGAATCTGACTAGCTAAGGTAACGATAGTTGATTCTTCGCTTTGTCGGTAAATTTTTTCCAAGCGAGTCTGAGGAATCAAGGGGATATGAAGCAGGTCCGCTAGAACTTGTCCGGGACTGACAGACGGTAGCTGGTCGCTGTCGCCCACGATGAGGATTTTACTGTTAGAAGAGATGTTGGAGAAGAGTTGGTTGGCCAGCCAAGTGTCCACCATGGAAAATTCATCCACGATGATAAAGTCAGCATCCAGATAATCTTCCAGATGGCTGGTATCATCGTCTCCCGTCATTCCCAAATGGCGGTGTATGGTCGCGCTAGGCAAGCCTGTCAATTCATTCATGCGCCGAGCTGCTCGTCCAGTTGGAGCGGCAAGAAGAATGGGCAGGTTACTTTTTTTCCTGAGGTCAAGTCCTTCTAAAAGGGCGTAAACAGCGATGATTCCATTGATAACAGTTGTCTTACCAGTACCGGGCCCACCTGTCAGGATAAAGATCTTGTTCTGGATAGCGTCGCAGATAGCTTGTTTTTGAATGCTATCATACTCAATCCCTAGTTCTTGCTCGACAGTAGTGATATGTTTTTGAATGGTTTCTAACTCCTGACTCTTCTGTTTTCCTTTTTCAAGGATACGAACCAAGTGACTGCGGATGCCTTCCTCAGCGAAAAAGAGGCTGTTGTCAAAGATTTTGGTATCAATCTGCTGAACCTTGTCTTCTTCGATCAGGTAGGAGAGTTCTTGAGCGACTTGGCTGGGATCTAGTTCCACGGGACGGGAAGACTCAAGGAGATTAAGGGTTTGCTCAAGCAAATCCCGTGCTTCAACATAGGTATCCCCTGTTTCCATACAGGCCTGAAAAAGACTGTGAACTAGACCGGCACGGAAGCGCTCAGGAGCCTGACTTTCGATGCCTAGTTCCTCAGCTAGTTGGTCAGCAATAGTAAAGCCCAAGCCCTTGATATCCTCAACCAGTTGGTAGGGATAATTTTCAACCACATCAAGTGTTTCTTCCTTGTAAAAATCTTGAATCTGAAAGGCTAGTTTATTGGGAATGCCGTAGTTGGCTAGTTTGGCCAAAACCATCTCTGTTCCATAGTTGAGACGAAGAGTGGAGACGAAAGCCTCACGATTTTTGGCAGAGAGTCCTGCGATTCCTTCTAGCTTTTCTGGGTGTTGCAAAATTTCGTCAATGGTATTGTCGCCATAGGTGTCCACGATTTTCTGAGCTGTCTTGAGACCAATTCCCTTGAAATGGCTACTGGAGAAGTATTTAACCAGACCCTTGCTAGTTGGTTTTGCACGTTCATAACGGCTGATTTGTAGTTGTTCCCCATACTTGGAGTGCTGGACAATTTGCCCCCAAAAAGTATAGTCTTCGCCCTCAATCACGTCAGCCATGGTGCCAGTGACAATGATTTCAAAATCATCAAAATCTTCTGCGTCAGTATCTTCGATTTCTAAGAGGAGGATGCGATAAAAATTGCTGGGATTTTCAAAAATAATCCGTTCAATGGTTCCTGAAAAATAAACTTCCATAAAATTCCTTTGTATGAATAGGTGAGAGTTGGGGGGATTATAGTCAATAAGCGATTACTTCTCACGATAGAAGAAGAGGCTGAGATTCTTGATTCTCGGCCTCTTAGGTCTCTTAAAATGTTCCGATACGGGTGATTGGCCAGAAGCGGAATTTAGCTTCCCCTGTGATATCTTTTGCTTTAAAAGTACCTACGTGGCGGCTGTCGCTCGAAACCAAGCGGTCATCTCCGAGGAGAAGGTATTCTCCTTCTGGAACTGTAAAGCTAAAGTTGGTATTGTAGTTGACATCAACTGTGAAGGCTTGAGCTTTTTGAGCGATACTTCTAAAGAAAGTGCCTTTATTTCCCTCAAATCCCTTGCCTGAGTAGGTGCTTTGGAGTTTGTCGTCCTTAAAGCGTTTGATGTAATCAGCTAGGTAAGGTTCATCTGTTTCTTTGTCATTGATGTAAAGTTTATCGTTTTCGTAATGGATGGTGTCACCAGGCATTCCAATCACACGCTTGACGATGTCCTTATTGCCATCTTCCTCATGGGCCACCACGATATCAAAACGATCAATGGGGAGGTGCTTAACAACAAAGAGGATTTCGCCATCCGCTAGGGTCGGATCCATGGAATGTCCTTCTACTCGGACGTTACTCCAAAAAAAGATACGGCTTAAAGCTAGTAATGACAGAATCAGGAGGAACAATCCCCACTCTTTTAGGAAATTTTTAAATGAATTCATAATTTACCTTTCTAAGCGTTTTTTCGCTTTTTCAGTATTTTTAAAGTGCAGTTTGGCGCAGAAGTTGAGTCCCTGCATACCATAGGCTTGTAAAATCTGGCTAGCCACCTTATCAGAAGCCGTTCCAGCTCCACTTGGAAGTTGATAGCCCAGTTCTCGTCCTAGATTTTCAAGATTTTCCAGAAAGAGATCACGCGCAATGATAGAAGAAACTGCGACAGCCAAGTATTTGCCCTCAGCCTTTTCTTCTAGGCTAATAGGCTTGCTGAAACGATTGGCCTCTTGTGCCAAGTACTTGTCATAATTTTTAGCACTGGTAAAGGCATCAATCACAATTTTCTCAGGCTGAACATCTTTTTGAAGAAGGAGATAGATGGCCTGGTTATGGAGGGCAACCTTAACCGAAACAGCATTGTAGCGGTCTCCGATGACCTCGTTGTACTTGCTTGGTGAGAGAAGGAGTGCCTGGTGCTGGATTTTTTCCTTGAGGATAGGAGCAATCTGACGGATTTTTTGGTCGGTCAGAGTCTTGGAATCCCCCACACCGAGTTTTCGTAAGAAATCATGCTGGTCAGGTGTGACAAAGGAAGCCACAACTGCAAGTCCACCAAAGTAGGAACCATTTCCCACCTCATCTGTCCCAATTAAAGGGAAATTTTGTCCCCTGTTTTCCTCTACAACTTGATAGCCAAAGAAACTAGCATATTTCTCAGCTCCTTCACCCTGAAGCAAGACCTTTCCAGAAGTATAGATAGAAGCCGTTGCTTGAGGTAGTCGCAAAAAGTAGCGAATATAGGGATTCTTGCTGGGAGCTAGACTAGTTTGGTAGTGTTCAAGAAAAGTCTGAATCTCCTTTTCACTTGGTGTGAGTGTTATACTTGCCATAGTTTCTATTGTACCACAAAAGCAGGCAAATTTGTAAAAACTGACAAAATTAGCGAATTTTGGTATAATATCGTGAGGTGAATTTTATGGCAAATCTAAATCGATTCAAATTTACATTCGGGAAAAAATCATTAACCTTGACAAGCGAACATGATAACCTCTTTATGGAGGAGATCGCTAAGGTTGCGACAGAAAAATACCAAGCAATTAAAGAACAAATGCCTAGTGCAGATGATGAAACAATCGCTCTTTTGTTGGCAGTCAACTGTTTGTCAACTCAGCTCAGCCGTGAGATTGAATTTGACGATAAGGAGCAAGAGTTAGAAGAACTCCGTCACAAGCTTGTGACCTGCAAGCAAGAACAGAGCAAGATTGAGGATTCCTTATGATTTCACTCCTTCTTCTATTGGTCTTGGCTTGGGGATTTTATATCGGCTATCGGAGAGGCCTGCTTTTACAGGTTTATTACCTGATTTCAGCCATGGCATCGGCTTTTATGGCTGGCCAGTTTTACAAGGGGTTGGGAGAGCAATTCCATTTATTGCTCCCTTATGCAAACCCGCAGGAAGGTCAGGGAACTTTCTTCTTTCCATCGGATCAACTCTTCCAGTTGGATAAGGTCTTTTACGCAGGTATCGGCTACTTGCTTGTATTTGGGATTGTCTATAGCATCGGTCGTTTGCTTGGTCTCCTCTTACACTTACTTCCTAGTAAAAAGCTGGGTGGTAAGTTGTTCCAAGTTTCAGCAGGGATCTTGTCCATGTTGGTGACCTTGTTTGTTTTGCAAATGGCCTTGACTATCTTAGCGACCATTCCCATGGCAGCTATACAAAATCCTCTTGAAAAGAGTATCGTCGCAAAACACATCATCCAGAGCATACCAGTAACAACCAGTTGGCTCAAACAAATCTGGGTGACAAATTTAATCGGATAAAAAGGGCAGGAATTTTCCTAGCCCTTTGTTTACAGATTGACTAGAATCTATCAGAATGTAAAAAGCTAATACTCTTCGAAAATCTCTTCAAACCACGTCAGCTTGCATCTGCAACCTCAAAACACTGTTTTGAGCAACCTGCGGCTAGCTTCCTAGTTTGCTCTTTGATTTTCATTGAGTATAATACACCTAGATATTCAAAGACAAGGAAATAAAGATGAACAAGAAAATATTAGAAACATTAGAGTTCAATAAGGTCAAGGCCTTGTTTGAACCTCATTTGTTGACCGAGCAGGGCTTGGAGCAATTGAGACAGCTGGCTCCGACTGCCAAAGCAGATAAAATCAAACAGGCTTTTGTTGAGATGAAGGAAATGCAGGCTCTCTTTGTTGAGCAACCGCATTTTACCATTCTCGCAACCAAGGAAATAGCAGGAGTCTGCAAGCGATTGGAGATGGGAGCAGATCTCAATATCGAGGAGTTCCTACTCTTGAAGCGCGTGCTTCTTGCTAGCCGAGAACTACAAAGTTTTTACGCCAATCTGGAAAATGTCAGCTTGGAAGAATTATCCCTTTGGTTTGAGAAATTACACGATTTTCCGCAATTACAAGGAAATCTCCAAGCCTTTAATGATGCAGGTTTCATTGAAAATTTTGCCAGTGAAGAATTGGCGCGCATCCGTAGGAAAATCCATGATAGCGAGAGTCAGGTCCGCGATGTTTTACAGGACCTGCTCAAGCAAAAAGCGCAGATGTTGACAGAAGGGATTGTTGCCAGCAGAAATGGCCGTCAGGTTCTACCTGTCAAAAACACTTACCGTAATAAGATTGCAGGTGTTGTTCATGATATTTCTGCCAGCGGAAACACCGTCTATATCGAACCCCGTGAGGTGGTCAAACTGAGCGAAGAAATCGCTAGTCTGCGAGCAGATGAGCGCTATGAAATGCTTCGCATTCTCCAAGAAATTTCTGAGCGTGTTCGCCCTCATGCGGCTGAGATTGCCAATGATGCTTGGATTATCGGCCATCTGGACTTGATTCGTGCCAAGGTCCGCTTTATCCAAGAGAGGCAAGCAGTCGTTCCTCAGCTATCAGAAAATCAAGAGATTCAACTGCTCCATGTCTGCCATCCTCTGGTCAAAAATGCCGTCGCAAATGATGTCCATTTTGGTCAAGATTTAACAGCCATTGTCATTACAGGTCCCAATACTGGTGGTAAGACTATCATGCTCAAAACTCTGGGCTTGACGCAGGTTATGGCTCAGTCTGGTTTGCCGATTTTAGCAGACAAGGGAAGTCGTGTTGGTATTTTTGAAGAAATCTTTGCCGATATTGGCGATGAGCAGTCTATTGAGCAGAGCTTGTCTACCTTCTCTAGCCACATGACCAATATTGTGGATATTCTTGGCGAGGTCAACCAGCATTCGCTCTTGCTCTTGGATGAGTTGGGGGCTGGTACAGATCCTCAAGAGGGAGCCGCCCTTGCCATGGCTATTCTGGAGGACCTTCGCCTGCGTCAAGTTAAGACTATGGCTACAACTCACTATCCGGAACTCAAGGCCTACGGTATTGAGACAGCCTTTGTGCAAAATGCCAGCATGGAGTTTGATACTGCAACTCTTCGCCCGACCTATCGCTTTATGCAGGGTGTTCCTGGCCGAAGCAATGCCTTCGAAATTGCCAAACGTCTGGGCCTATCTGAAGTTATCGTAGGGGATGCCAGCCAGCAGGTAGATCAGGACAATGACGTCAACCGGATCATTGAGCAACTGGAAGAGCAGACGCTGGAAAGCCGTAAACGCTTGGACAATATCCGTGAGGTGGAGCAAGAAAATCTCAAGATAAATCGTGCGCTTAAAAAACTCTACAACGAGCTCAATCGTGAAAAGGAAACCGAGCTTAATAAGGCGCGTGAACAGGCTGCTGAGATTGTGGACATGGCCCTAAGTGAAAGTGACCAGATTCTCAAAAATCTCCACAGTAAATCTCAACTCAAGCCCCACGAAATCATTGAAGCCAAGGCCAAGCTGAAAAAATTAGCTCCTGAAAAAGTGGACTTGTCTAAAAATAAGGTCCTTCAAAAAGCTAAGAAAAAACGAGCTCCAAAGGTGGGAGATGATATCGTGGTTCTCAGTTATGGCCAGCGTGGTACCTTGACCAGTCAACTCAAGGACGGCCGTTGGGAAGCCCAAGTTGGTTTAATCAAGATGACCTTGGAAGAGAAAGAATTTGACCTTGTTCAAGCTCAGCAAGAAAAACCAGTCAAGAAGAAACAAGTCAATGTTGTGAAACGGACATCTGGCCGAGGCCCTCAAGCCAGACTGGATCTTCGAGGTAAACGCTATGAAGAAGCTATGAATGAGCTAGATGCCTTTATCGACCAAGCCTTGCTTAATAATATGGCTCAAGTTGATATCATCCATGGTATCGGAACAGGTGTCATCCGTGAAGGTGTCACCAAATACCTACAAAGAAACAAG
Source organism: bacterium (assembly GCA_905221185.1). GTDB lineage: Bacteria > Bacillota > Bacilli > Lactobacillales > Streptococcaceae > Streptococcus. The sequence goes on from CAJNCE010000007.1 coordinate 85,781, forward strand.
CATATCAAGAGTTTTGGCTATGCCCCACAAAATGCTGGAGGCAGTGGTGCGACTATTGTCACTTTTAAAGGATAGAAGTATTCCGGGCTTTATAAAGTAAAAACTGTTGAACTAATTTTTACTAATAAACACATTGACAAAAGACAACATTTTTTGTAAAATAAGAATCAATTAAATACCAACACCGAATGAAGTTTAATAGAAGTGGGGAATCGTTTGATTTTCCATGACTGTAAATGGACGGAACTCTGGAGAGACCGTAAAGGCACCGAAGGGGCAAGGCAGGTAACTGCTCAAACTCTCAGGTAAAAGGACAGAGCTAGGATAGACCGCTTTTTAGCATTTATCTAAGCATTCCAGAGTACATGTATCTTGCATGTGCTCTTTCTTTTGGGGTTGAAAAGATAGGAGAAGGAAATGTTAGAATTGCTTAAATCAATTGATGCTTTTGCTTGGGGCCCACCCCTCTTGATTTTATTGGTCGGAACAGGGATTTACCTAACTGCCCGTCTAGGCCTCTTGCAGGTTTTGCGTCTGCCCAAGGCCTTCCAGCTTATTTTTACCAAGGATAAGGGGCATGGAGATGTATCCAGCTTTGCGGCCTTGTGTACAGCCCTAGCAGCGACAGTTGGTACGGGAAATATTATCGGGGTGGCGACGGCTATCAAGGTTGGTGGACCAGGAGCTCTCTTTTGGATGTGGATGGCTGCTTTCTTTGGAATGGCTACTAAGTATGCGGAGGGACTGTTAGCTATCAAATACCGCACCAAGGATGACCATGGTGCAGTGGCGGGAGGTCCCATGCACTATATTCTTCTAGGGATGGGAGAAAAGTGGCGACCACTTGCCATCTTCTTTGCCCTGGCAGGTGTTCTAGTAGCTTTATTGGGAATCGGGACCTTTACCCAAGTCAACTCGATTACAGAATCTATCCAGAATACAACGACTATTTCGCCAGCCATCACAGCTCTTGTTTTGTCTGTCTTTGTAGCAATTGCAGTCTTTGGCGGGCTCAAGTCCATTTCAAAGGTTTCAACTACCGTTGTTCCTTTTATGGCTATCATTTATATTTTGGGAACTCTTACAGTTATTTTCTTTAATATCGAAAAAATCCCTGCCACAATCGTTTTAATCTTGACATCAGCATTTAGTCCTGTTGCTGCGATAGGTGGATTTGCCGGTGCTAGCATTCGGATGGCTATTCAAAATGGTGTAGCTCGTGGTGTGTTTTCAAATGAGTCTGGTCTAGGTTCAGCTCCTATTGCAGCTGCTGCAGCTAAGACAAACGAACCAGTAGAGCAAGGTTTGATTTCCATGACAGGAACCTTTATAGACACCCTCATTATCTGTACGCTGACTGGTTTGACCATCTTGGTAACTGGTGTTTGGAGTGGTGATTTGAATGGAGTTGCCTTGACTCAGTCAGCCTTCTCAACAGTCTTTTCACACTTTGGACCTGCCCTCTTAACAATCTTCCTTGTTCTCTTTGCCTTTACAACGATTCTAGGTTGGAACTATTACGGAGAACGCTGTTTCGAGTTTCTCTTTGGGGTTCGCTTTATCTGGCTCTACCGTGTGGTCTTTGTGCTCATGGTCCTGTTGGGAGGATTTATCGAGTTGGATATGGTTTGGATTATCGCAGATATTGTCAACGCTTTGATGGCTTTACCAAACTTGATTGCCCTCTTAGTTTTATCACCAGTTGTTATTGCTGAGACTAAAAAGTATTTTAATAAATAATGGAATCACACATTGCGTGTGATTTTTTGCTTTCATAAAAAATTTCTATCGGTGCAATTTAAAATATATATTATACACGGTATAGAATCTGTGATAGACTAGATTTCAACAACATGAAAAGAGGTTTTATGATGACAACATTTACCATCCATACAGTCGAATCAGCACCAGCAGAAGTGAAAGAAGTTCTTGAGACAGTACAAAAAGATAACAATGGCTATATTCCCAACCTAATCGGTCTCTTGGCTAATGCACCTACTGCCTTAGAAGCCTACAGAACTGTCGGAGCTATCAACCGCCGCAATAGCCTGACACCTGTTGAGCGCGAAGTGGTGCAAATCACGGCAGCCGTAACTAATGGTTGTGCCTTCTGCGTCGCAGGTCACACAGCCTTTTCAATCAAACAAATTCAGATGAATGATGACCTTCTTCAAGCCCTTCGTAATCGCACTCCAATTGAAACAGATCCTAAATTGGACACCCTAGCTAAGTTTACCTTGGCAGTCATCAATACCAAAGGTCGTGTAGGAGATGAAGCTTTGTCTGAGTTTTTAGAAGCTGGCTACACGCAACAAAATGCCTTGGATGTGGTTCTTGGTGTAAGTCTAGCAAGTCTTTGTAACTATGCCAATAACCTAGCCAATACACCAATTAATCCAGAATTGCAACCTTATGCATAATTCATATCTGAGCAAAAAATGAAGTCTGAAATCAACGGACTTCGTTTTTTTAAGTCCTCATTTAAGCGCTTTTATGCTATACTGAAACTAACACGATTATTGGAGGTTAGGATGAAAAAACTCCCCTTGGTATTTTCTGGTTGTTTGCTAGGTTTGGCAGGAGCTGGAAATCTCGTTTTAGATATGTTGCCAGTTCTGTCACATCTACTGAGTATGTCAGGTTTGATTTTGTGGATATTCTTTCTGACTCTTCATTTGCTCAATTGGAAAGAAACCAAGCAAGAATTGGCCAAGCCCCCTCTTTTATCAGGAATGGCAACCTTTCCCATGGCTGGGATGATTTTATCGACCTATGTTTTTCGCGTCTTCCCTCATCTTCCTATAGTAGCGCAAGGGCTCTGGTGGTTTTCATTTCTCTTAGATTTGGCCCTGATTGCTGGATTCACCATCAAATTTGCCTGTCCTGGTCGGAGGGTTCATTCCACTCCTAGCTGGACGGTTCTCTATGTGGGAATAGCAGTAGCAGCCTTGACCTATCCTCTGGTAGGCATTATCGAGATTGCCTATGCGACCTTGAGTTTTGGTTTTCTCCTTACCTTCTATCTTTATCCCCTTATTTATAGTGATTTAAAGAAACATCCACTCCCTGTAGCCATGCTTGGACAGGAAGGAATCTACTGTGCTCCTTTCTCTCTGCTCTTGGCTTCCCTGGTTCGAGTTGGAGGAGCCAGCCTACCGACTTGGCTCTTGATTGCCATGATTTTGGCTTCTCAAACTTTCTTTTTCTTTGTTTTAACTCGTCTGCCCAATATTTTAAAACAAGGCTTTCAACCAGCTTTTTCAGCCTTAACCTTCCCAACCATTATCACAGCTACCTCGCTCAAGATGGCTCAGGGAATCTTGAAACTTCCATTTCTGGATTATCTGGTAGTGGCTGAAACCGTTATTTGCCTCACTATTTTATTCTTTGTACTAGGCACTTATCTGATTTGGTTACGAAAAAAGGTCTAGCTAAAAATAGCTAAACCTTTTTTCGTAAGTGTCCGTATACTTACTGTGCTTACTACAAAAGTCAAGTAAGCATTTTTCTAAAATTGTAAATATATTATACCATAAAATTCAAGAGAAATGAGAAAACGCGATTGACAAATTGTCAGTGAAGTAGTATGATGTACAATAGGGGGGATAAAATGCGAGATGTAAAAGAACCGGAAATACGACGTGCTGAAATTATGGATGCTGCAATGCTACTCTTTATAGAACAAGGATATACTAATACAACGACTCAGGATATTGTTGACAAAGTAAATATATCAAGAGGCTTGCTGTACTATCACTTTAAGAATAAAGAAGATATCTTATATTGTCTGGTAGAACAATATTCAGATAAATTATTGAAGGATATTCATGCTATTGTTTATGATGAAGATAAAACCGCCATTGAAAAAATTAGAGCTTTTATAGATGCTACAATTATATCTTCGGAAAATATTTCAGCAGAGGGAACTGAGTTACAAAAGACGGTTGATCTTGAAGAAAATCGTTATATGTTAGATAAGTTATCCCATAAGCTCATCGAAAAACTGACCATATATTTTGAGAGGATAATAAATCAAGGTATATTAGAAAAAGTATTTTTTGTAAAATATCCATCAGAAACAGCAGAATTCCTGATGACAGCCTATGTTTTTGTTTCCAATAACATAGGTATAAAAACTTCAAAGAAAGAACCTGTCAAAGATTACTTGGATGCATTTAAGATAATGCTAGAACAAAACCTAAATACAGAGGAACTCTTTAGCTATTAAAAAGAGATGGAATTTCTGTAAAGAGAACTATGCGCCGATAGCTAAATAAAAACAAGCTATCGGTATTATTTCAAAGTATAACTGACAAATTGTCAATGAGGGTGAAAATATGTTAGAGATAAAGAATTTTAGTAAATGTTATGGGGATAAAAAGGTTGTGGATAACCTATCTATTTCAGTACAACCTGGAGATATTTATGGTTTTATTGGGGCAAATGGTGCAGGAAAAACGACAACGATAAAAGCAGTTGTTGGTATCCATGATTTTGAATATGGAAGTATAGATATTAACGGTCATTCTATTAAAGAAGAGCCTGTCACTTGTAAAAAAATGATGGCGTATATTCCAGATAATCCAGATTTGTATGAACATATGACAGGACTTCAATATATTAATTTTACTGCTGACCTGTTTGAAACACCTACTAAAATACGCAGGGAAAGAATCCAAAAATATGGTGATTTATTTGATATGACTGAGCATCTTTCGGGGATGATTTCTTCGTATTCACATGGTATGAAGCAACGAACAGCTATTATTTCTGCACTGGTACATTCTCCTAAACTGTTGATTCTAGATGAACCCTTTGTTGGGCTGGATCCCAAAGCAACTTTCCTACTAAAGAAAATTATGCATGAGTGTGTTTCAGATGGAGGGGCTATTTTCTTTTCAACCCATGTATTGGATGTTGCAGAGAAATTATGTAATAAGATTGCCATTATCAAAAATGGAAAGTTAGTTGCAAGTGGTAATACAGGAGATGTCAAAGGTGATGAATCATTGGAAGCATTTTTCATGGAGGTGCAGGACGATGAGTAACATTTGGATACTAATTAAAGCACAATTGATAAATTTCTTTCCCATTAACGAGATTAGAGAGACGGGAAATAAAAAACAAAGTTCAATGGCTATTGCGAGTTTTGGCATAATAACTCTTGCGTTATTTTGCTTTGTTTATAATATACTAACAGCGAAAACATTGGTACACGTCGGACAGCAGGATTTGATACCGGCATATATGGTCTCTGTATCAAGTTTTTCAATATTATTTTTGACTATCTTTTATTCGAATGGCATTTTATTTGGCAGTCGAGATATGGAAATTCTCCTATCCTTACCTGTTAAAAGTTCGGATATTATCACCAGCAAGTTCATGTTTATGTACTTATTGAATTTTTTAATAGGCTTGATGTTTATGCTTCCGGGTGGAATTGTATGGGGCTTGAACGGAAGTTTAAACGCCTTACAAATTGTACTGTATTTTACTTCTATCATCTTTGCTCCCTTGATACCTATGTGTATAGCAGCATGTATGGGAATCATTGTTGTGGCTGTTTCATCTTATTTTAAGAGGAAAAATGTTATTGCTCTAATCTTTTCATTTGCAATGATAGGCATAATTGGATATATTGCAGTGTCAGCTATGAAATCAGGTAATGAAGACAGCATTGAGATCATGCTTTCTAAGCAAATTACAGAACTGTACCCAATATCCGGGTTATTCGTGCAACACACAAATTTTCCAATGTATATTGGAATGGGATTATTTATTGCTTGTTCAACAGCAGTTTTTTATATATTTGTAAAAATTGTTGCGATGAAGTATGGATTGCTTAATACTCTTGCTAAAACAACATCAAGATATTCTGATAACAAAAAATCTTATAATAGAAAATCGATATTTCTTGCCTTGTATAAAAAAGAAATGGGACGCTTTTTAAGCTCGTACATGGCGGTCTTGAATGCATGCCTTGGTGTAATACTTTTATGTGTTTTTAGTATTTTTTTGCTTTTTAATTCTGTAGAACAAATAGGAGAGTCTTCAGGGATAGAAAATATAAATGAATATCTCTCAAATTTTGCTCCATTATTTATTGCATCTATGCTCTCGCTCAGTTGCCCAGCAGCTTCAGCGATATCTTTAGAAGGAAAAAACATTTGGATTTTGCAAAGCTCTCCTGTTAAGGTAAAAATGATCTTAAATTCCAAGATAGCTGTAAACCTTACACTTCATTTGATTGGGTATATGATTTCCATATTTGCATTTACGCTAAAACTTGATATGAACTTTATTCAAATTATTAACCTAATAATTGTCCCTATATGCTATTCGATCTTTATAACAGTGATAGGAATTTCCCTAAATAAAAAGTATCCAAATTATGAATGGGAAAGCGAGATGATGGTTGTAAAGCAGAGCATGCCTGTTATTGTGTCTGGACTTGTCGGGATAATTGCACTCATTACACCAATTCTTCTTAATTGGTTTTTAAATCTTTCGATAACACCAGTTTTGCAGATAATATCAGTTACTTTACTTGTTATTTCAAGCGAAGTTTATATAAAAGTTAGCAAGTTGAATTTTATTTAGTTCAAGGAGGGAAAATGGTATGAAAGATGGACTGTTAAAAGATGTCTCGGTGTTGATATTAATGATTGTTGTAATATTTATTATTTGCATATTTCTCCCAGAGAAAATTCCTGTTCATTTCAATGCAAAAGGAGTTGCAGATATGTTTGCTAATAAATATTATCTTCTGTTTGCTACGGTTATTCCGTATTCTGCTTATTGGAAATTTATACGAGGAAGGAAAAATAAAAAGGTTAAGTGAATATGTATCCATATTTACAAATAGCATCTGTGATAAGAGCAACTATTTTAAGAGGTAAGTATGTACCGGGGCAACAGCTGCCTCCCATAAGGACTTTAGCAGAGAGGGAAGAATGTAATCCTGCAACTGTCCAAAAAGCATTAAAAGTTCTTGAAAAACAGGGGTTGATTGTCAGTCGTGGAAGTAAAGGATATTTTGTTACTGAAAGTGAGAAGAAAATAATTGAGTTAAGAAATCAGCATTTGAACAGGCTTATAAAAATATTGTTTGAAAAACTATATGCCTTAGGATTTTCGAATTCTGAGATTATTAAACTATTTGATAGAATAGAAACTTAAATAGTGAATAAAAATCAGTTATGTGTGAAGAAAATAAAGATACTGACTATTTAGATTATTGATAAAATGGATGAAATGAATATGGAAGAATCGAAACATCTAATGTTAGAAATACCCAAGAAACATAATATTCCTCTTTTCAATAATCTATATAGTAGATTATTGTTTCATATGCAAGCTGAAACGCGCAAGTGTAGCTAAAGAAGTATTCTTATTCTTACGTTTTAGAGGACGCAGGTGGACAGAAAAAGGCTCCACAATATCCATAAGGGATTTACCCACTACAAATATTATAGTGCCTATAATCTCTATTAACTCTTGCTTTTTCACTTTCAGAATAAGGAACCGGATAAATTTTTCGGGCTCATTGAGGACAATCTAAAGCAGGTTCATCCTCTTTTTCAGACTGTCTTTAAAACCTTCCTCAAGGATAAAGAGAAAATTGCCAACGCCCTTCAACTACCCTATTCCAACGCCAAACTGGAAGCCACCAATAATCTTATCAAACTTATCAAGCGCAATGCCTTTGGATTTCGGAACTTTGAAAACTTCAAAAAACGGATTTTTATCGCTCTGAATATCAAAAAAGAAAGGACGAAATTTGTCCTTTCTCGAGCTTAGCTGACTTCAACCCACTATAGTTGACAAAGAAGCATTTTTTATGGTTTGATAACTTCAGCTCCACCCATGTATGGACGAAGTGCTTCTGGGATGGTCACAGAACCATCTGCATTTTGGTAGTTTTCAAGAATAGCAGCCACTGTACGTCCAACTGCAAGTCCAGAACCGTTCAAGGTATGGAGCAATTTCACCTTGCCATCTGCTTCATCACGGTAACGGATTTGAGCACGACGGGCTTGGAAATCTTCTGTGTTTGAACAGCTTGAGATTTCACGGTAGGTATTTTGGGCTGGAATCCAAACTTCCAAGTCGTAAGTCTTCGCAGCTGAGAAGCCCATATCTCCTGTAGAGAGAGCAACGACACGGTATGGAAGGTTGAGTTTTTGAAGGATGTTTTCAGCGTTGGCTGTCATTTTTTCCAATTCTTCGTAAGATTCTTCTGGCTTGGCAAATTTGACCATTTCAACCTTGTGGAATTGGTGTAAACGAATCAAGCCACGAGTATCTCGACCAGCAGAACCAGCCTCGGAACGGAATGATGGGCTCATAGCAGTGAAGTAGATTGGCAGGTCTTTACCGTCAAGGATTTCATCACGGTAGTAGTTTGTCAGAGGAACTTCAGCTGTAGGAATAAGGACGTAATTGCTGTCGCTTAATTCAAAAGTATCTTCCTTGAATTTTGGATATTGACCAGTACCAAACATAGAATCGTGGTTAACCATGTAAGGTGTGATGACTTCAGTGTAGCCTTCTTTTCCATGTTCATCCAACATAAAGTTGTAGATAGCACGTTCCAAACGAGCGCCGAGACCTTTATAGAAGAGGAAGCGAGCGCCTGTTACCTTACCACCGCGTTCCCAGTCAAGGATACCAAGGTCTTCACCAAGATCCCAGTGAGCTTTTGGCTCGAAATCGAACTCGCGTGGAGTGCCCCAACGACGAACTTCCACATTGTCATCTTCGTCAGCCCCAACAGGAACGCTGTCAGCAGGGATGTTTGGAAGAGTAGTGGTAAATTCTGTCAATTTAGCATCGATTTCTGCCAATTCAGCATCCAAGGCTTTGACTTCAGCAGATAGAGTTTGCATGGCAGCAATCTTGTCATCTGCATTTTCCTTGTTGCGCTTAGCTTGGGCAATCTCAGCAGAAACTGTGTTACGTTCTGCCTTGAGAGTTTCAACCTTGACCAAGATGTCACGACGTTTAGCATCGATTTCTTTCATCTCATTCAAGACAGCAGCATCTACACCGCGTGTAGCTAATTTTTCTGCGACAGCATCAAAATCTGTACGAATACGTTTGATATCTAACATAAGAACTCCTTTATGAAAAAAGCACACCTGACAAAGCGTTGGAGTGGCAGGGCCACGGTTCCATCCAACTTCACAGGTGTGCACTTGATTGTGTATGTAATTGTTACTAACGGTAGAATTTCACCTATCCCTCCTATCTGCTCGCAGCACCCGCAGACTTTCTGAAAGAAGAAGATAACCTACTTATCCGTTGCTATGATTATACTAAAGTTTCTACTTTTTTGCAAATAGATTTTTAAATTTTTGACTAATGGTTTGAATCAGGGTCGGAAGTTTGACGACCTTGTCATTGCCCAGCTTTTCGCGAGCAATTTTAAGAATGGCACCTGAATCTTTTGAAGCAAAGAGGAATTTTCCTCTGTCTGTAAAGACTTCGAAGTGGCGACTGATTTTGCGACCAGAGACATTAGCTCCAATTTGGTTGATATGGCTCCAAGGAATCTGGATAAATTGTTCAACATTGACATCTGGGTAAAATTCCAAAGCCTGATCTCCGACAAGGAATTTCCCAACTTTCCCAGCTATAGAGAGATAGGAAGTTCCTGTCGTGCTGAGAAGCACTGTTTTGTTAAGAGATTGGGCCATGATTAGTCTTCCTTACTTTCACCGAAAAAGGCATTGTAGAGGGCTTTAATAGCTGCTTTCTCTTGGTCTTTATGGACAACAAACATAATAGAAACTTCACTAGAACCTTGAGACATCATCTGGATGTTGATCTTATTTTCAGATAGAGCACGTGTCGCAGTAGCAGTTACTCCGATATGGCTCTTCATCTTTTCTCCAACAATCATAATGATTGAAAGGTCGTGCTCGATTTCTGCATGGTCTACTTCAGCCTTTTGAACCAACTGACGAAGGATTTCTTCTTCCTTGATAGGAGTTAGTTCGCGAGAACGGAGGATGATTGAAAGATCGTCGATACCTGTTGGCATATGTTCCCAACCGATATTAAGATCTTCAAGGATTTGAAGAACCTTGCGTCCAAATCCAACCTCACGGTTCATGAGGTATTTAGACATGTTGATGCTGACAAAACCTGAATCACCAGCAATTCCTACTACTGGAAATTCATCACTACTGTGTTTTAGAACGATACGGGTACCTGGGTGGTCAGGATTGTTGGTATTCTTGATAACGAGAGGGATTTTTCCACGGTAGGCAGGTAGAAGGGCTTCGTCATGAAGGACTGAGAATCCTGCATAGGCCAACTCACGCATTTCACGGTAGGTCAACTCAGGGATAGAGTGTGGTTGGTGGATAATACCAGGGTGGGCTGCAAAGATACCATCAACATCTGTAAAGTTTTCATAAAGGTCAGCTTTGACACCTGCAGCAATGATAGAACCAGTGATATCAGAACCTCCACGTGAGAAAGTACAGATTTGATTTTCCTTAGTAACACCAAAGAAACCAGGAATGACAAGGACTTCATTGGCATTTGTTAATTCTTCAATCTTGTCATAACTTGATGGAATGATGCGAGCGTGACCAGGTTCACTTGTGACCACAATACCAGCTTCTCTAGGGTGAACATAGCGTGCATCGATACCATTTTGGTTAAAATAGGCAGCAATCAATTTAGCATTGTTATTTTCACCGGCTGCTAGGAAAGTATCGTAGAGAAATTCATTTTCTTCGATAGGAAGAGTGGCCAAGGCACGAATGCTTTTAGAGATTTTTTCTAAAACAGCAGGTTTTAGTCCTAGTTCACTAACCATAGCAGCATAGCGGTCGATAATCCAGCTTTGGCTCTTGCTAATATCGTTACCAGCAACATAGTCGCGGTAGTATTTAATCAAGGCATCCGTCACCTTAGTATCTTCAGCATTGCGTTTACCAGGCGCAGAAACAACTACAAAACGACGCTCTGGATCGCTTTTAACGATGTTTAAAACTTTTTCTAATTGACCAGCAGAGGCAAGAGAGCTACCTCCAAATTTAACAACTTTCATAAGAACTCCTAAAGTAAGTATTTTATACGATTATAGCAGAAAGAAAGCCTTTTTTCAATGAAGAAAATAAGATGCTTTCTAATCGGCTGAGACACTTTTAGTCGATTTTTTCTTGCTTTCGAGTTTTAAAAAAGCTATACTTTGACAATAAAACAATTTAAAAGACTTATAAAATAAAAAGGAGTCCTGATGGAACACATTATTTATCAGCTTGAAGAGGATTTGGCAATCCTTACCTTGAACCGTCCTGAGGTTGCAAATGGCTTTCATATTCCCATGTGTGAGGAAATTTTAGAAGCACTGACTCTGGCAGAAGAGGATCCAGCTGTGCATTTTATCTTGATCAATGCCAAGGGAAAGGTCTTCTCTGTTGGGGGAGATTTGGTAGAGATGAAGCGGGCAGTGGATGAGGATGATATTCCATCATTGACGAAAATTGCAGAATTGGTCAATACGATTTCTTATAAAATCAAGCAAATTGCTAAACCTGTCTTGATGGAGGTTGATGGAGCTGTTGCAGGTGCTGCAGCCAATATGGCTGTAGCTGCAGATTTCTGTCTTGCAACGGATAAGGCTAAGTTTATCCAAGCCTTTGTCGGCGTTGGTTTGGCTCCGGATGCAGGAGGAATTCATCTTTTGAGTCGAAGTATTGGTGTGACGCGTGCTGCTCAATTAGCCATGACAGGAGAAGCTTTAACAGCAGACAAAGCTTTAGAGTGGGGGCTGGTTTACCGCGTCTGTGAAGCTGATAAACTTGAAAAAACGAGAGAACAGCTTCTTAAAAAATTGAGACGAGGGTCAGCTAATTCATATGCTGCCATCAAGAAGTTGGTCTGGGAGAGCCAATTCAAAGATTGGCAGAATTATGCTGCTTTAGAATTGAACCTACAGAAATCCTTAGCCCAGACAGAAGATTTCAAAGAGGGAGTTCGGGCTCATTCGGAGAGAAGAAGACCGAAATTTACTGGAAAATAAGAAAATACTTGCACCATTCTTTGAAGTTTGATATAATTCTTTTGTCAAATGTTTTGATTGTGAAAGCTTTTTGAAAAGGAGGGAAAAGAGATTGGACTACCAACGAATTAATGAATATTTAACATCTATATTTAACAATGTCCTCGTCATTGAGGAAGTTAGCTTGAGGGGTAGTCGTTTCAAAGATATCTCCATCAAAGAAGTCCATACAATCGATGTAATTGGAAAATTCCCAGACGTGACGCCAAGTCAAGTGTCAAAAGAGTTGATGGTGACTCTTGGGACGGTTACGACGAGTTTGAATAATCTTGAACGCAAGGGTTACATTGAACGCATTCGCTCAGAGCAGGATCGTCGTGTGGTGCATCTACATTTGACAAAGAAGGGTCGCTTGGTTCATAGACTACATAAACGCTTCCACAAGGCCATGGTTGAAAAAATCATTGATGGCATGAGTAAGGAAGAAATTGATGTTATGAGCAAAGGGTTGACCAATCTTTATCAATTTTTGGAGGATTTGAAATAATGGCTTTTGCAAAAATAAGCCAGGTTGCTCATTATGTGCCAGAGCAAGTGGTTACAAATCATGATTTGGCTCAGATTATGGATACCAATGATGAGTGGATTTCAAGTCGGACGGGAATACGACAAAGGCATATTTCAAGAACAGAATCTACTAGTGATTTGGCTACAGAAGTTGCCAAGAAACTGATGGCAAAAGCTGGAATCACAGGAGGGGAGTTGGATTTTATCATCCTAGCTACCATTACTCCAGATTCGATGATGCCCTCTACAGCTGCTCGTGTCCAAGCTAATATTGGTGCTAATAAGGCCTTTGCTTTTGACCTAACAGCTGCTTGTAGTGGATTTGTATTTGCCTTGTCAACTGCTGAAAAGTTTATCGCTTCTGGTCGCTTTCAAAAAGGCTTGGTGATTGGCAGTGAAACCCTCTCTAAAGCAGTCGATTGGTCGGACCGATCAACAGCTGTTTTGTTTGGAGATGGTGCTGGGGGCGTCTTGTTAGAAGCTAGCGATCAAGAGCATTTCTTGGCTGAGAGTCTCAATAGTGATGGGAGTCGTAGTGAGTGTCTGACCTATGGACATTCAGGGTTACATTCTCCATTTTCAGATCAAGAAAGTGCAGATTCATTTTTGAAGATGGATGGGCGTGCGGTCTTTGATTTTGCTATTCGGGATGTAGCCAAGTCTATCAAGCAGACTATTGATGAATCTCCTATAGAGGCGACAGACTTGGATTATCTGCTACTTCATCAGGCTAATGACCGTATTTTGGATAAGATGGCTAGAAAAATCGGTGTCGACCGAGACAAACTTCCAGCCAATATGATGGAATATGGCAATACCAGTGCAGCAAGTATCCCGATTTTACTTTCAGAGTGTGTAGAACAAGGTCTCATCCCTTTAGATGGTAGCCAGACTGTTCTACTATCAGGCTTCGGTGGAGGCTTGACATGGGGCACGCTCATTCTTACAATTTAGGTAATCATGTGGTGAACACATTGTTATAAAAAAACTATTTATTTTAAAGGAGTCCTATCATGGCAGTATTTGAAAAAGTACAAGAAATTATCGTTGAAGAACTTGGAAAAGACGCATCAGAAGTAACACTTGAATCAACTTTTGATGATTTGGACGCAGATTCATTGGACTTGTTCCAAGTAATCTCAGAAATCGAAGATGCTTTTGATATCCAAATCGAAGCAGAAGATGACTTGAAAACAGTTGGTGACTTGGTTGCCTACGTTGAAGAGCAAACAAAATAAGCAGAATACAAATAGAAGGAGTAGGGAAACCCGCTCCCTCTTGTTTAGGCAATAGTTTGATTTTCAAATTATGACAGTATCGAACTATTACGTAAGCAAGAACTGATGGAGGCACTATGAAAACGCGTATTACAGAATTATTGAACATTGATTATCCTATTTTCCAAGGAGGGATGGCCTGGGTTGCTGATGGTGATTTGGCAGGGGCTGTTTCCAAGGCTGGAGGGCTAGGGATTATCGGTGGGGGAAATGCCCCTAAAGAAGTTGTCAAGGCAAATATTGATAAAATCAAATCATTGACGGATAAACCCTTTGGTGTCAACATCATGCTCTTGTCTCCCTTTGTGGAAGATATTGTAGATCTTGTTATCGAGGAAGGTGTTAAAGTGGTTACAACAGGAGCAGGAAATCCTGGTAAATACATGGAACGCTTCCATGAAGCTGGTATTACAGTTATTCCTGTTGTACCAAGTGTTGCTTTAGCTAAACGCATGGAAAAAATCGGTGCGGATGCTGTTATTGCAGAAGGAATGGAAGCTGGGGGGCATATCGGTAAATTAACAACCATGACCTTGGTGCGTCAGGTTGTTGCTGCTGTATCTATTCCTGTTATTGCTGCAGGAGGGATTGCGGATGGTGAAGGTGCTGCGGCTGGCTTTATGCTAGGTGCAGAGGCTGTTCAGGTTGGAACTCGTTTTGTCGTTGCAAAAGAGTCTAATGCCCATCCGAATTATAAGGCCAAGATTTTAAAAGCTAGAGATATTGATACTACGATTTCAGCCCAACACTTTGGACATGCTGTTCGAGCTATTAAAAATCAATTGACTCGTGATTTTGAAAAGGCTGAGAAAGATGCCTTTAAACAGGAAAATCCTGATTTGGAAATCTTTGAACAAATGGGAGCAGGTGCCCTAGCCAAAGCAGTTGTTCACGGAGATGTGGATGGCGGATCTGTCATGGCAGGTCAAATTGCGGGGCTTGTTTCTAAAGAAGAAACAGCTGAAGAAATCCTAAAAGATTTGTACTACGGAGCTGCTAAGAAAATTCAAGAAGAAGCCTCTCGTTGGGCAGGAGTTGTAAGAAATGACTAAAACAGCCTTTTTATTTGCTGGCCAAGGTGCCCAGTATCTAGGGATGGGACGGGATCTCTATGATCAGTATCCGATTGTCAAAGAAACGATTGATCAAGCCAGTCAGGTACTCGGTTATGATTTGCGTCATCTCATTGATACAGAAGAAGAAAAACTCAATCAGACTCGCTATACCCAACCAGCCATTCTAGCGACTTCGGTTGCTATATACCGTTTATTGCAAGAAAAGGGCTATCAGCCTGATATGGTTGCTGGTTTGTCCCTTGGGGAATATTCTGCCTTGGTGGCCAGCGGAGCCTTGGAATTTGAAGATGCGGTTGCCTTGGTAGCTAAGCGTGGAGCCTATATGGAAGAAGCGGCTCCTGCTGGCTCTGGCAAGATGGTGGCTGTTCTCAATACGCCAGTAGAGGTCATTGAGGAAGCCTGTCGAAAAGCTTCTGAACTTGGAGTGGTTACCCCAGCCAACTATAATACACCTGCACAAATCGTCATTGGTGGAGAAGTGGTTGCGGTTGACCGAGCTGTAGAACTCTTGCAGGAAGCAGGTGCCAAACGCTTGATTCCTCTCAAGGTTTCAGGACCTTTTCATACCGCTCTCCTTGAGCCTGCTAGCCAGAAACTGGCTGAAACACTAGCTCAGGTAAACTTTTCAGATTTCACTTGTCCCCTAGTTGGTAATACAGAAGCTGCTGTCATGCAAAAAGAAGATATAGTTCAACTCTTGACGCGTCAGGTCAAGGAACCAGTTCGTTTCTATGAAAGTATTGCAGTTATGCAAGAAGCAGGCGTAACCAACTTTATCGAGATCGGACCGGGGAAAGTCTTGTCAGGTTTTGTCAAAAAAATTGATAAGACAGCTAAACTAGTCACTGTTGAAGATCAGGCTAGTTTGGAAACCTTGCTAGAAAACGAGGAATCCCTTCTTCCATAAATGCAAGAGGACACAGGAGAAAAGAATGCAACTAAAAAATAAAAATATCTTTATTACAGGTTCGAGTCGTGGAATTGGTCTTGCCATTGCCCACAAGTTTGCTCAGGCAGGAGCCAATATTGTTTTAAACAGTCGTGGGGCCATATCTGAGGACTTACTTGCCGAGTTTTCAAACTATGGTGTCAAGGTAGTTCCCATTTCAGGAGATGTATCCGATTTTGCAGACGCTAAGCGTATGGTTGAGCAAGCTATTGCAGAGCTGGGTTCAGTAGATGTTTTGGTCAACAATGCTGGAATTACTCAAGACACCCTCATGCTCAAGATGACAGAAGCAGATTTTGAAAAAGTTCTCAAGGTTAACCTGACTGGCGCCTTTAACATGACACAATCAGTCTTGAAACCGATGATGAAAGCCAGAGAAGGTGCTATCATTAATATGTCTAGTGTTGTTGGTTTGATGGGAAATATCGGTCAAGCTAACTATGCAGCTTCTAAGGCTGGTTTGATTGGTTTTACAAAGTCTGTGGCGCGTGAAGTGGCCAATCGCAATATCAGGGTTAATGCTATTGCACCTGGAATGATTGAGTCCGATATGACAGCAGTTCTATCAGACAAGGTAAAAGATGCCATGCTGGCGCAAATTCCCATGAAAGAATTTGGGCAGGCAGAGCAGGTTGCAGATTTAACAGTATTTTTAGCAGGCCAAGATTATCTAACTGGTCAAGTGGTTGCCATTGATGGCGGCCTCAGTATGTAGCAGAAGCTAGAGGTAAAAAAGATGAAACTAAATCGCGTAGTAGTAACAGGTTATGGAGTAACATCTCCAATCGGAAATACACCAGAAGAATTTTGGAATAGTTTGACAACTGGAAAAATCGGAATTGGTCCAATTACAAAATTTGATCATAGTGACTTTGATGTGCATAATGCGGCAGAAATTCAAGATTTTCCTTTTGATAAATACTTTGTAAAGAAAGATACCAATCGTTTTGATAACTATTCTTTGTATGCCTTGTATGCAGCCCAAGAGGCTGTCAACCATGCTAATCTGGATGTAGAGGCTATTGACAAGGATCGTTTTGGTGTTATCGTTGCCTCTGGTATTGGTGGAATCAAGGAAATTGAAGATCAAGTGCTTCGACTCCATGACAAAGGACCAAAACGTGTGAAACCATTGACCCTTCCAAAAGCCTTGCCAAATATGGCTTCAGGAAATGTTGCTATGCGTTTTGGAGCAAACGGTGTTTGTAAATCCATCAATACTGCCTGCGCTTCATCAAATGACGCGATTGGGGATGCCTTCCGCTCGATTAAGTTTGGTTTCCAAGATGTTATGTTGGTAGGTGGTTCAGAAGCCTCTATCACACCTTTTGCTATTGCTGGTTTCCAAGCCCTAACAGCTCTCTCTACTACAGAGGATCCTACTCGAGCTTCTATCCCATTTGATAAGAACCGAAATGGTTTTGTCATGGGTGAAGGTTCAGGGATGTTGGTTCTTGAAAGTCTTGAACACGCGGAAAAACGTGGGGCAACTATCCTTGCCGAAGTAGTTGGTTACGGAAATACCTGTGATGCCTACCATATGACTTCTCCTCATCCAGAAGGTCAGGGAGCTATCAAGGCCATCAAACTAGCCTTGGAAGAAGCTGAGATTTCTCCAGAGCAAGTAGCCTATGTCAATGCTCACGGAACGTCAACTCCTGCTAATGAAAAAGGAGAAAGTGGTGCGATCGTGGCTGTTCTTGGTAAGGAAGTACCTGTATCATCAACCAAGTCTTTCACAGGACATTTGCTAGGTGCTGCAGGTGCGGTAGAAGCTATCGTCACAATTGAAGCTATGCGTCATAACTTTGTACCAATGACAGCTGGAACAAGTGAAGTATCAGATTATATCGAAGCCAATGTCGTTTATGGACAAGGCTTGGAGCAAGAAATTCCATACGCTATTTCAAATACTTTTGGTTTTGGTGGCCACAATGCAGTTCTTGCTTTCAAACGTTGGGAGAATAAATAACTATGAATTTAAACGATATTAAAGACTTGATGGCCCAATTTGACCAGTCAAGTTTGAGAGAATTTTCTTATAAAAACGGGACGGATGAGTTGCAGTTTAGCAAGAATGAAGCTAGACTTGTGCCTGAAGTTGCAGCTCAAGTCGCTCCAGCACCTGTTCTAGCAACACCAAGTCCAGTAGCTCCTACATCTTCTCCAGCAGAGACTGTAGCAGAAGAAGTTCCAGCGCCAGCTGAAACAAGTGTGGCTGCTGAGGGAGATGTTGTGGAAAGCCCACTTGTTGGGGTGGCTTACTTGGCTGCTGGCCCAGATAAACCTGCCTTCGTTTCAGTTGGTGATAGTGTCAAAAAAGGCCAAACATTGGTGATTATTGAAGCCATGAAAGTCATGAATGAAATTCCAGCACCTAAGGATGGTGTGGTAACGGAAATTCTCGTTTCTAACGAAGAAATGGTTGAGTTTGGTAAAGGATTGGTACGTATCAAATGATCGATATTCAAGGAATCAAAGAAGCTCTACCCCACCGTTATCCTATGCTTCTAGTGGACCGTGTCTTGGAAGTGAGCGAGGATACTATTGTAGCTATCAAAAATGTGACCATCAACGAGCCCTTTTTTAACGGTCATTTTCCTCAATATCCAGTTATGCCAGGCGTTCTGATTATGGAAGCCTTGGCGCAAACAGCTGGTGTTTTGGAATTGTCTAAGCCTGAAAATAAAGGGAAACTAGTCTTCTACGCTGGTATGGACAAGGTTAAGTTTAAGAAGCAAGTTGTACCAGGCGACCAATTGGTTATGACGGCGACTTTTGTAAAACGTCGTGGTACCATTGCCGTGGTTGAAGCAAAGGCTGAAGTGGATGGTAAGCTTGCAGCCAGTGGTACTCTTACCTTTGCAATTGGAAACTAAGGAGGTTCTCCATGTTTCGAAAAATTTTAATTGCCAATCGTGGTGAAATTGCGGTTCGTATTATCCGTGCGGCGCGTGAATTGGGGATTGCGACGGTAGCGGTTTATTCAACTGCTGATAAGGAAGCCCTTCATACGCTTTTGGCAGATGAGGCGGTTTGTATTGGTCCTGGTAAGGCAACTGAGTCTTATCTCAATATTAACGCGGTTCTATCAGCTGCAGTTTTGACTGAAGCAGAAGCTATTCACCCCGGTTTTGGATTTCTCAGTGAAAATTCCAAATTTGCAACCATGTGTGAAGAGGTTGGTATCAAGTTTATCGGTCCATCTGGTCATGTCATGGATATGATGGGGGACAAGATCAATGCGCGTGCTCAGATGATCAAAGCAGGTGTGCCTGTCATTCCAGGTTCAGATGGAGAAGTGCATAACTCTGAGGAGGCCTTGATTGTTGCTGAAAAAATTGGCTATCCTGTTATGCTCAAGGCTTCAGCAGGTGGTGGTGGTAAAGGGATTCGTAAGGTTGAAAAGCCAGAAGACCTCGTTTCAGCCTTTGAGACTGCCTCTAGTGAAGCTAAGGCCAATTATGGCAATGGTGCCATGTACATAGAACGGGTCATCTATCCAGCTCGTCATATTGAGGTTCAAATTCTAGGAGATGAACACGGAAATGTAATCCACTTGGGGGAACGGGATTGCTCTCTTCAACGGAATAACCAAAAGGTTTTAGAAGAAAGTCCTTCGATTGCAATTGGGAAAACGCTGCGCAATGAAATTGGTTCTGCGGCTGTTCGAGCTGCAGAGTCTGTTGGCTATGAGAATGCAGGGACCATTGAGTTTCTTCTTGATGAAGCCAGTGGCAATTTCTATTTCATGGAAATGAATACTCGTGTTCAGGTAGAACATCCTGTTACAGAGTTTGTTTCAGGTGTGGATATCGTTAAGGAACAGATTCGCATTGCAGCGGGTCAGCCTTTGTCTGTTAAGCAAGAAAATATTGTCCTACGTGGTCACGCTATCGAGTGTCGTATCAATGCAGAAAATCCAGCTTTTAATTTTGCTCCAAGTCCAGGTAAGATTACCAATCTCTATCTGCCAAGTGGAGGAGTCGGTTTGCGCGTGGATTCAGCGGTTTATCCAGGCTATACTATTCCGCCTTATTATGATAGTATGATTGCTAAAATCATCGTTCACGGCGAAAATCGTTTTGATGCCCTGATGAAAATGCAACGCGCCCTCTATGAACTAGAGATTGAAGGGGTGCAGACTAATGCAGATTTCCAGCTTGACCTCATTTCAGATCGCAATGTCATTGCTGGAGATTACGATACTTCCTTCTTGATGGAAACCTTCTTACCCAAATATCAAGAAAAAGAATAAAATGACTTCAAGAGTTTAAACCGAAAAGGGGAATCAATGGCTCTATTTAGTAAAAAAGATAAGTATATTCGAATCAATCCCAATCGTTCGGTTAGGGAAAAACCTCAAGCCAAGCCAGAGGTTCCAGACGAATTATTCTCCCAGTGTCCGGGTTGTAAGCATACCATTTATCAGAAGGATCTGGGAAGTGAGCGTATCTGTCCACATTGTAGCTATACCTTTCGTATTTCTGCCCAAGAACGCTTGGCTTTGACGATTGATATGGGGACTTTCAAGGAATTGTTTACAGGGATTGAAAGCAAGAATCCCTTGCATTTCCCTGGTTATCAACAGAAACTAGCAGCTATGCGTGAAAAAACAGGTCTGGATGAAGCCGTTGTGACAGGAACAGCTCTTATTAAAGGTCAGACTGTGGCTCTTGGGATTATGGATTCCAACTTTATCATGGCTTCTATGGGTACGGTTGTAGGTGAAAAAATCACTCGCTTATTTGAGTATGCGACTGTTGAAAAATTGCCAGTTGTTCTCTTCACAGCCTCTGGTGGAGCCCGTATGCAGGAAGGAATCATGAGTCTCATGCAGATGGCCAAGATTTCTGCAGCGGTTAAACGTCATTCAAACGCAGGCCTCTTTTACCTGACCATTTTGACAGATCCAACGACTGGTGGTGTGACAGCTTCTTTCGCTATGGAAGGCGATATCATTTTGGCTGAACCACAAAGTTTGGTTGGTTTTGCTGGGCGTCGTGTCATTGAAAATACGGTTCGTGAAAGCTTGCCTGAGGATTTCCAAAAGGCAGAATTCCTATTAGAACATGGCTTTGTGGATGCTATTGTTAAAAGAAGAGACTTGCCAGATACCATTGCTAGCCTAGTCAGATTGCACGGAGGGAGTCCTAGATGAATATTGCAAAAATAGTCAGAGAAGCGCGTGAGCAGAGTCGCTTGACAACCTTGGACTTTGCGACAGGCATTTTTGATGAATTTATCCAATTACA
Source organism: bacterium (assembly GCA_905221185.1). GTDB lineage: Bacteria > Bacillota > Bacilli > Lactobacillales > Streptococcaceae > Streptococcus. Next base: position 106,924 of record CAJNCE010000007.1, read on the forward strand.
TGGTGACCGTTCTTTTCGTGACGATGGTGCAGTTGTTGGTGGTATCGGCTGGCTTGGAGATCAAGCTGTAACAGTGGTTGGTATTCAAAAAGGCAAGAGTTTACAAGACAACCTCAAACGGAATTTTGGACAACCACATCCAGAAGGCTACCGCAAGGCACTACGTTTGATGAAACAGGCTGAAAAGTTTGGCCGTCCAGTGGTGACCTTTATCAATACAGCAGGTGCCTATCCGGGTGTGGGAGCGGAAGAACGTGGACAGGGGGAAGCCATCGCTCGCAATCTCATGGAAATGAGTGACCTGAAAGTTCCGATTATCGCCATCATTATCGGTGAAGGTGGTTCAGGTGGAGCTCTGGCTCTGGCAGTCGCAGACCGTGTCTGGATGCTGGAAAATTCTATCTATGCTATTCTCAGTCCAGAAGGCTTTGCTTCCATTCTATGGAAGGACGGCAGTCGTGCCATGGAAGCGGCAGAACTGATGAAAATCACTTCTCATGAGCTGTTAGAAATGGACGTGGTAGATAAGGTGATTTCTGAAGCAGGGCTTTCTAGTAAAGAACTGATTAAGAATGTTAAAAAAGAACTTCAAGCTGAGCTAGCTAGACTTTCGCAAAAAACGCTCGAAGAGTTGTTGGAAGAGCGTTATCAACGATTTAGAAAATACTAATACCTAAGAATACAAAAAAACTAGAACTGGCAGTCAGTTCTAATTTTTTTGTGATTCTTACTCTGTACAGAGGGGAAAGTCAAAATGTGCTTGGAAAACCAAACACATTTTTGATTATTCATTTTCTTCAGTTACAAATTGACTAAGCAGTCCGTTGATAAAGCGGGCTGATTTTTGATCTGAAAAATTCTTAGCAAGTTCAATGGCTTCATTAACTGCTACTAGCTGTGGTGTATCAAATGATGTGATTTCAAAGATACCTAAGCGTAGTAAGTTTTTTTCGACCAAGGTCAAGCGTTCAACTGTCCAGCCTGACTTGAGGTGCTGGTTGATTTGTTTATCCAACTCGTCTTTTTGAGCTTGAACGCCAGAAACCAAGTTCAGAAGAAAGGCAGGGATTTGCACATCTTCATCTTCACGGTCATGCGTGTAGGCAAAGTGACAAGCTGTTTCCATATCTGTGCCGAATTCAAGGCTCATGAGAGCTTGAAAAGCGCATTTACGAAGTTCGCGTCTAGATTCTAATAATGGACTAGTCATTGAGGAAGTCCTCGTTAAATAAATCTTTCAACTCAGGTTTTGGTGTTTTATCTGGAACGATTCCTGCAACATGGATGTTAACAGCAGCAAGTTCCACATCAGCCATATCTCGGACAGCATCTTTGACTGCTTTTTGAATAGCAAGAGCCACTTTTGGCACTTTCACACCGTACTCAAGGTAGAGATAAATGTCAGCAGTTAGTTCTTCGTTGCTTTCTTTTAAGTAGACGCCACGACCAAGAGAGAGTTTTGATAGGGTATCAGATACGGATTTATTTGAAAATGAGTGGACACCATCAACTTTAGCAGTTGCGATGGCAATGATTTTTTCAAGTACACGTGGAGCGATAACGATTTCGCCAAATTGTTCTTCAATTCCCATAGAATGACCTCTTTCTAGAGATTAGGCACGAGAAACGTAAGTTCCTTCTGCAGTGTTGATGATCAATTTTTGTCCAGCTTCGATGAAGTCAGGAACGTTGACAACAAGTCCAGTTTCCATAGTCGCTGGTTTACCAGAACCTGTAACAGTAGCACCTTTGATAGATGGTTGTGTTTCAGCAACTGTCAATTCAACAGTAGTTGGTACAGTTACACCGATTACTTCAGTTCCGTAGAATTGGATTTTCACATCAGAGTTTTCAAGGATGTAAAGCAATTCATTTTCAACGTTTACGACTGGGATTTCGTATTGGTCGTAAGTTTCAGTGTTCATGAAGTAGGCAGTTTCATCCATTTTGTACAAGTATTGAGCTGGGACAGTTTCGATAATAGCTTGTTCGAATTTTTCTTCTGGACGGTAGCTTGTGTCAAAAGTAGAACCAGTACGGACATCACGTAATTTCATACGCATGATTGTGTTCCCTTTACCTGGTTTGTGGTGGCTAGCTTCCAAAACGCGGATTAATTTTCCGTCTGCAGTTTCAAATGTCATACCAGCTTTCAATTTGCTTGCTTCAATCATGTTTTTACCTCTTTAATAAATATTATTACTCTTCATTTTACCATAAAATCTTCTGGAAATAAAGCCAAAATAGTTATTGGGAGATAGTAGGAGAGAAAAAACCAACCTCAGGGCTGGTTTCTTTTACGTGTTAATCTTCTTTCAACTTCGCTAATTCCTGGGCAAAGACTTGGTGGATAATTGGAATCAAGACAGCTGGATATGAAATTTGGACCATACCTGCTTTTTCAACGTATTCACGCGCGCCACCGTCATTTTTAGCTAGGTGAACAAAGACTTTCCTGGTCGTAGCTGAGCTCTTCAAGAAGGATATGGGATTGAGGCTATTGAAAAGGTAAATCTCTTAATTTGAATGATTATTAAGCTATATTATAACCTTTAAAAATCATCTAAGATATACTTGTCGTTATTTACTAGCAGTTATCTTCTTTATGGAATGGTATTCAATGAGCCACCCTACAATCCACCCTGTCGCTAGCAAGTAATTTTCGAAAGCACCGATAGCATTTACAGGAGAATGATACTCCATAAAATTGACTAAGTGATTTGTTCCTATTCCAATCCCACCGAAGATGAGAGCGAGAAGCACGATTCGTAGATAGAACCAATCGTACTTAATATTGACACCGAGAATAAGAATCAATACAGCTAGGTTCCATATTCCAATTTCTCGTTGCCAACCAGCAGAGATTCCGTACCCGGAGTGACTTCCTATGTATGATGGAAAGAAAATTTGTAGTATAGAAGCGCCTAACATAGCGATGATGACTAAAACAAATAGCAATCGTAAAAATTTGTTCATTTTTTCTTCTTTCTAAAGTACTAAAGTAGAAAAAGGTATATAAAAAGTCTGCTATTAATCTTCTTTCAATTTCGCCAATTCTTGTGCAAGTAGTTTAAGGGCAACTTGTGGGTTGGCTTGTCCTTTGGTTGCTTTCATAAGGAATCCTGTGAAGGCCTTGTCTGCGTTGCGTTTTCCTGACTTGAAGTCGGCAACAGCGGCTTCGTTATCGGCAAAGACTTGGTGGATGATTGGAATCAAGACAGCTGGATCTGAGATTTGAACCATACCTGCTTTTTCAACGTATTCACGCGCGCCACCGCCATTTTTAGCAAGGTGGACAAAGACTTTCTTAGCAATCTTAGAAGAGATCGTGCCGTCTTCGATGATGGCAATCATTTCAACCAAGTTTTCTGGTGTCAATTCTATTTGTTCTAGTGTCTTGCCTTCAGCATTCAAGAACTGAGCAACTTCTCCTTGGAGCCAGTTAGAAACTTGTTTAGCATCACCACCGAGAGCCACAGCTTTTTCAAAGAAATCAGAAGTGACTTTGTTTGCAGTCAACTGGCTAGCATCGTAGTCTGACAAGCCAAGGTCAGATACATAACGCGCACGGCGTTCTTTTGGAAACTCTGGCAATTCAGTACGCATTTCCTCAATCCACTCATCTGAGATTTCAAAAAGAGGTAGGTCTGGTTCTGGGAAGTAGCGGTAGTCTGCAGCCCCTTCCTTGACACGCATGAGAATGGTTGCTTTATTAGCTTCATCGTAACGGCGTGTTTCCTGGCGGATTTGACCCCCTGAGCGAAGGATTTCAGCCTGGCGTTGGACTTCGTATTCAAGACCTTTACGAACGTTTGAGAAGGAGTTGAGGTTTTTCAACTCAGTCTTGGTACCGAATTTTTCTTGACCATAAGGGCGAAGAGAGATATTGGCATCCACACGCATAGAACCTTCTTCCATCTTAACGTCAGAAATGCCAGCGTACTGGATGACCTCCTTGAGGGCAGTTAGGTAAGCGTAGGCTTCTTCTGGTGAACGCATATCGGCTTCAGATACAATTTCGATCAATGGCACCCCTTGGCGGTTGAGGTCAACATAAGAGTAGCCATCTGTACCGTGGGTGTTTTTACCAGCGTCTTCTTCTAGGTGGGCACGTTCGATACCGATTTTCTTAGTTGTACCATCTTCTAGTTCCACTTCAATCCAGCCGTTATAACCGATTGGCTCATCAAACTGAGAAATTTGGTAGGCTTTGGGATTATCAGGGTAGAAGTAGTTTTTGCGGTCAAAGTGCATCTTTTTGTGGATGTCCATGTTGAGGGCAAGAGCAGCCTTGATTCCGGCATCGACAACACCTTTATTGAGAACTGGCAGAACTCCTGGGAAGGACCAGTCAATCACGTTAGTGTTGGCATTTTGTTCATTTCCAAAGTGGGCAGAAGTAGGTGAGAAGATTTTTGAATTGGTGTTGAGCTCTACGTGGACTTCAAGTCCAATGACTGTTTCAAAGTTCATTAGTTGTCACCTCCAAAAATCACGGGTTGTTGTTTGTGGTAGTCTGTTGTTGCTTCAAAAGCAGCAGCAACTTGGTAAATAGTTTCCTCAGAGTACTTAGGACCAATCAATTGTAGACCGACTGGTAGACCTTGAGAAAATCCAGCAGGAATTGAAATTCCTGGGAGACCAGCTAAGTTGACTGGGATGGTCAAAAGGTCAGCCAAGTACATGGCAACTGGGTCGTGGTTGAGAGAATCCAAGTCATAGGCAACGCTTGGAGCAGTTGGTCCCAAAATCAAGTCGTAATCCGCAAAGACTTTTTCGAAATCTTGAATGATGAGGGTACGGACCTGTCCAGCTTTTTTGTAGTAGGCATCGTAGTAACCTGATGAAAGGCTGAAAGTACCTAGCATGATACGGCGTTTAACCTCTTCGCCAAAACCTTGGCTACGGCTGTTTACATAGATTTCATCAAGGTTGGTCGCATCCTCTGCGCGGTAACCATAACGGATACCGTCAAAACGTTGCAAGTTTGATGAAGCTTCAGATGAAGCGATGATGTAGTAAACGGCAACACCGTATTTTGAGTGAGGAAGGCTGACTTCTTCAACGATGGCACCCAATTTTTCAAAGTGTTTGGCTGCATTCAGAATAGTTTCCTTAACCTCTGGGTCAATTCCTTCACCGAGGTATTCCTTAGGTAAAGCAATTTTCATGCCCTTGATGTCTTGACCAATTTTTGAAGTAAAGTCGGCAATGCGAACAGGGGCCGAAGTAGAGTCTTTGGCATCTTCGCTGGCAATAGCGTTGAGCAAGAGAGCATTTTCCTTAACAGTTGGTGCAAAAGGTCCAATCTGGTCTAATGAGCTACCAAAGGCAATGAGACCGAAACGTGAAACTGTTCCGTAGGTTGGTTTGAGACCAACAATCCCGTTAAAGGCAGCAGGTTGGCGGATAGAACCACCAGTATCAGAACCAAGTGATAAGCGGACTTGCCCTGACGCTACAGCTGCGGCAGAACCACTAGATGAACCACCAGGAACCTTGCTGTGGTCCCATGCATTTTTAGTAGCGCCATAGTGAGAAGTTTCACCTGATCCACCCATGGCAAATTCGTCCATGTTAGTTTTCCCTACGACAATCATGCCCTTAGATTTTGCATTGGCAACGGCTGTTGCATCAAAGATTGGCTCATAGTTGTAGAGCATTTTTGAGGCAGCAGTTGTGAGAATACCGTCAGTAGAGATATTATCTTTAACTGCAAGTGGAATTCCTGAAAGGACATTATCAGCATCGATTCCAGCTTCATCAATAGCTTTAGCTTGAGCAAGGGCTTGCTCCTCAGCGATGGTAACAAAAGCGTTGATAGCTGTCTCGCGAGACTTGATATCTTCAAGCGTAGCTTGGGTCAATTCTGTTGCTGAAATTTCCTTAGAGACAAGGAGATTGTGCAAGTCTTCAATGGTTTTATTGTTGAAAGTCATTAGGCATCTCCTCCATCGTCTAGGATAGCTGGTACCTTGATATAGTAGTTGTCTTTTTCAGGTACGTTTTTAAACAAGCGATCACGGTCTGTTCCCTCTTCGGCCACATCAGGGCGGAGTACAGTCTTGCGGTCAGCCATGGTCGTAGTAGGTGCGACACCAGTTGTGTCAACTTCGCCCAGCAATTCAACCATGTCAACAATCTTAGACAAGGTTGTAGCAAAGGCGACAGTTTCTTCTTCAGAGAATTTTAATTTTGAAAGATTGGCAACGTGTGTTACCTCTTCTTGCGTAATTTTCATCTTGCATCCTTTCGTGAAATGATGATTTTTAGTCTGTTCTATTTTACCATATTTTCCTATAAATAAGGGATAGGGAACTGAAAAGAAATAGAAATTGAAAAAAATGCTAAAATCCGATATAATGGTGTGTTGAAAGGAATGGTAAAATCCAATGTAGAAATCATTCTGAGCTATTGAAACAAGAAAAATAGAGAATCAAAGAAAGAGAACTTATGAATATTCAAGAAGAAATTAAGAAACGTCGTACTTTTGCCATCATCTCTCACCCGGACGCGGGGAAAACTACTATTACTGAGCAGTTGCTCTACTTTGGAGGCGAGATTCGTGAGGCTGGTACGGTAAAAGGAAAGAAAACAGGGACTTTTGCCAAGTCTGACTGGATGGATATCGAGAAGCAACGTGGGATTTCGGTGACTTCATCTGTTATGCAATTTGACTACGACGGAAAACGCGTGAATATCCTCGATACGCCAGGGCACGAGGACTTCTCAGAAGATACCTATCGTACCTTGATGGCGGTGGATGCTGCGGTCATGGTCGTGGACTCTGCCAAGGGTATCGAGGCCCAAACCAAGAAATTGTTTGAGGTTGTCAAACACCGTGGCATTCCAGTCTTTACCTTTATGAACAAGCTAGACCGTGACGGTCGTGAGCCATTAGACCTCTTACAAGAATTGGAAGAAGTCTTGGGCATTGCTAGCTACCCTATGAACTGGCCTATCGGGATGGGGAAAGCCTTTGAAGGCTTGTATGACCTCTATAACCAACGCTTGGAACTCTACAAAGGCGATGAGCGTTTTGCCAGTCTGGAAGATGGGGACAAGCTTTTTGGTAGCAATCCTTTCTACGAGCAAGTCAAGGATGATATTGAACTTTTAAATGAAGCTGGGAATGAGTTTTCAGAGGAAGCTATTCTGGCTGGAGAATTGACGCCAGTCTTCTTCGGTTCAGCTCTTACTAACTTTGGTGTGCAGACCTTCCTTGAAACTTTCCTTAAGTTTGCTCCAGAGCCACATGGACACAAGAAAACAGATGGCGAAATTGTGGATCCTTATGATAAGGATTTCTCAGGATTTGTCTTTAAAATCCAAGCCAACATGGACCCTCGTCACCGTGACCGCATTGCCTTTGTCCGTATCGTATCAGGTGAATTTGAGCGTGGCATGAGCGTCAATCTGCCTCGTACTGGTAAGGGGGCCAAACTGTCGAATGTGACTCAGTTTATGGCGGAAAGTCGTGAGAATGTGACCAATGCCGTGGCAGGCGATATTATCGGGGTTTACGATACAGGTACTTATCAGGTTGGGGATACCTTGACAGTTGGAAAAAACAAGTTTGAATTTGAACCCCTGCCAACCTTTACTCCTGAAATTTTCATGAAAGTTTCTGCCAAGAATGTCATGAAACAAAAATCCTTCCACAAGGGAATCGAGCAATTGGTGCAAGAGGGAGCTATTCAGCTTTATAAGAATTACCAAACAGGCGAGTACATGCTGGGAGCTGTTGGTCAACTTCAGTTTGAAGTCTTTAAGCACCGTATGGAAGGCGAGTACAATGCTGAAGTGGTCATGAGCCCAATGGGTAAAAAGACCGTTCGTTGGATCAAGCCTGAGGACTTGGATGAACGGATGTCATCAAGCCGCAATATCTTGGCTAAAGACCGTTTCGACCAGCCAGTCTTCCTCTTTGAAAATGACTTTGCCCTCCGCTGGTTTGCGGACAAGTATCCAGATGTAGAGTTGGAAGAGAAGATGTGATTCAGTACCAACAATTGGAACTAAAGTTCCTAATTGTTGGACGCTAGTCGCTATTTGGCGAACTAGCTAACTGCCTAACTAACTACATTTGGTAAATGAAATCGATTTGCCAGACTCCGTGTCGTAAGCTAACAATCGGAAACCGCTATGGCGGCTTACCTAAACGCTTCACTAGGAAAAATCCACGAATAGTATCGATTCGTGGATTTTTCCGTCGAAAAGGCAAGGAAGCAAAGTGTATGACTGACTGTCTTATTAACTGAGTTTTATAAAGGAAATCGATTTGCCAAGTGTCTTAGTTCAGTAAATTTACTTGATTGTGTAACAATCTAAGTAACTAACGAGGGTGGGCTAAAACTCAATTTTAGGAGAACATGAATTAAATCTTCTCACAATAAAACGTATAGTATCAAGGTTTCTAGAACCTTATATTATACGTTTTTTTGATTTCAAAGACTTTTTACCCATTTTTTTAGCAAAAAATCAAAAAAATATTTTGACTTAACATAGTAATTCGTGTATAATGGGAAACGATTGCATAAGGCTATTTATTATAGGCTTTTTTGGAGGAAAAAAATAAATGTTTTTCAGACGTCAAAAGGGTCAATACCGCGAAACTGATCGTGTGACTCGATATAAACTGGTTAAATCTGGTAAGCATTGGTTGAGAGCTTCAACCTCTCTTTTTGGCTTATTCAAAATTTTGCGTGGTGGTGTAGATACTACTCAAGTTATGACCGAAGTAGTAGAAAACCAAACTAATAAAACGATTACAGGTCTTGATATTATAAGGAGACTTGCGGCAACAGGTGCAGTATTAGGTGGTGCTGTTGCTACTCAGACAAAAGTTTTTGCAAACGAAGCGGTAGCACTTGAAAAAACGTTAGATAGTTCAGATGCTCTAGCAACGCATGATACAGTTGTTCTTGGCACAACTGCAAAAGTGGATGCTGAGAATTCGGCAAGTCTGTCTAATTCAGTAAGCGAGAGTGTATCTACTTCAGAATCAGTATCAGTATCAACTAGTCTATCAGTTAGCGATAGTTCTTCTGCTAGTATGTCAACAAGTGCCTCAGAAAGCGTATCAACTTCGGATAGTGTCTCAGCAAGTACTTCTGTAAGTCCTAGTCAGTCGATAGTAGCTTCAGTCAATAGTGAACCTTCTACTACTGCTTCTGAGATTTCTGGAAAAGAAGAGTCTGTGTCAAAAGAAAGTCAGTCGGCTAAAGAAGGCTTACCTACCTCTAAGCTAGGCGCTCCTGTATTGGAATCAGCTAAATTGGAAAAAGGTTTGGTTGATACGAATGCAGAAATAAGTAGCTTGGCAGGAGTGACTGCTGGTGCCATAGTAACATCGGAAGTTTCAGCTAAACAACAGGATGAAAATCGGAAGAAGTTAACCAAACTTTCTGCTGAGATGGGGGAGTATTTAGCAAAAGCGGTCGGTTTACCTAATAGTGATGCAGCTATAGCGAAAGTGAATGCTGCAGTAATTGCCATTGAGACAGCCCTTGCTAATCCTAAGGCAGATTTGACAGAAACTGTAAAACTAGCGACCTCTGCTCGTAATTCGATTGCTAATGCTGTATTGCGTAGCAAGTCAGGTGCGCGTGATGAGCGGAATGGCAAACAAATGTTGCGTGGCAGTTTGTATAGAGCAAGTTGGAGAGAAGCACAATCAGATGGACGAATAACTGTTAGTCAACCTCGGATTGATTTCGATAAAAATACTGGTATGGCTACGTATACAATGTCAGTAGACTCTAGAACCCCACTATCACATATTGGTGTTAAAATTGACGTTGGTAAAGGAGGGCATGTTCAAAGTGCTACTTATAACGGAAATAACATGGATAAGACTTATGCTAAGGGATCTGAAATTGTTTATAGTTATAGGCATGGTGCTGAAAGACAACTGAATGGAACTATTGCCGTAAAGGTTAAATATGATAAGAACGTTCCAACAGCTACAGCAAATATGCAGGTTCAGACAAGTTCTGCCCCAGTGTATCAAGACACTCCAGGGAACGCATCAACTGTACAACCAATAAGTTTTTCAACAGGATATAGGCAGCAGGTTACTAGTACTAGTCAAGGGTCAAAACTTCGATTTCAAATAGCAAGTATATACAAAGAAGTCTTCAATGGAGATACTATTAATGATACGATAGCTGCAATTTGGGATGGAAAAATGCCCATCAAGAAGTTTAATATAGAGAATAGGAATGTTATCCCAGGTATAGAGTACTTAGGACCTCAAAATAATCAGGGATTAGGAGCTAAACAAGTTACTACTACATTAAGAGGGATAATTGGTGGGAATAACGCGTCTGCAGAAGTTGGAAAAACTTACATTTATCGTTTCGCTACGGAGGATGTTGTTAGAAAGCAAGCTGCTGAAAATGTTGGTTACTATATCAAAGGTTTTAATGAACGTCATGATATCCAAAGTGGTGATGTTGTGAAGGTTTCTGATTTGAATCATTTAACACCTGATGAAGTGAAGGAAGTTTATAATAAGTTTGTTGCAAATCCACATAATTTAACTGATTTGCAAAAAAATGGAGATATTGCTTCGAATGTATCACAAGGGGTGACAAATCAAAATTCAGATGGTAGTTTTACGCTATCTTATCCTGGTACTAAATCAAAAATAGATATTGCAACCGATGGTACAATAACGGTTACTTATCGTGATGGTTCTACAAGTACAATCGATGCAACCTTAGAAAAAGAAAAAGAAATTCCTGATGTTTCTGTATCAGTTACACGTGATGGTGGAAAGACTGTTGCTCCAGAAAAAGGTAGCGACGGTAACAATTATTACTATATCTATGCGGGTGATGATTTCACTGTCAATATGACTGCTACTGATAACAAGGGTAAATTGAAAGAGTTTAAACTTGTTCCAGAATCAGATAATTTCAGACCTGCTGAAGAGATGGCTAGAAACATATTTGGAGATACTAGATACGGTACTGGTTCGGCCACTTCTTTATCAGATCCGAATGGCGAAATTATTGCGACTACATCTAGTCCAGCTCGTATTACTGCTACGGGTCACCTAAAAGATGATTTAGCCTTTGCTGACGGGAATTATTGGCGTAGAAATGCTGTTGCAACGGATAAGGCTGGTAACTATACTCAAGCTGGGGATGTAAATAAAGGCAACTTCTTTATCAAGCAACGTGCTTTAAATGAGCGTTATAAGTATGAATCAGAATTCGCTATAAAAAATCCTGACTTCACGCCTGTTGTGGATAAGAATAATCTAACACCTGATGAGAAAAATGCTGTTAAAGCCGCTATCTATGCCAAAAATAACAAGGCAACTCACCGTATCTATGATATTGAAGTTCAGGCAAATGGAACAGCGACGATTATTTACAACGATACCACACGTAGTAATTCAATTCCACCGTCAGTAACGGTCAATGAACGTCCTAAGTTAGTCATTCCTTATGACAATCCGGCGACAAAAGAAATCTATCTCTATCGCAATGAACCAGTAAATATTACCCTAAAAGCTACGGATGATTCTGGGAAAATCAATTCATTGAAGCTTACTAGAACTAATGGAAGCGAAGATGGGGCTGGTAATGGAACTGCTAATAATTATGGTGGTTTCACAGGAGTAACACGTTCTAATACTATCACTTCTACGACGAATCAAGCTAATGCTACGATTACTTTGACAGGTATTCTGGATAAAAGTTTAAGAAGAGGGCAATCTACTGAACGTAAACTTGTAGCTACAGATAACCAGAATACATCAAATAGAACTGATAATAATGAAGGTTATGTGAAGTTTGTTGTTAAGGATCAAACTGAGAAGTATAATGCGGTAGCTAAAGCGGATACCATTTATACATATGCTGGAGAAACAACTTCAGATTTGGGAAATGCAGCCAATTTTGTGCAACTTGAAGGAGGAAAAGCTTTACCAGCAGGTGCAACGGTTGCCTGGACGAATACGATTAATAATTCGACTACTGGAACAAAGAGTGCTGTTGCGCGTGTTACATATTCGGATGGTTCAATTGATGATGTAACGGTTAATTATCATGTTTATCCAAAGGTTGAGGCACATAGCCGTAATGGTGTATCAGAATTTTACGCCTTTAAAGGGACTGAGGGAACTGGTCTTGACAAAATTCCGGAAGGTAGATCAGGAAATTGGGCCAACAATATTGGAGGAACGATTCAAGAATATACTAATCTTGGGGATCGGAGATTATCAGGTACGAAATGGGCTTATAAGTATAAGGTGAATAACCAAGGTGCAGAGATCACAACACCTGCCGACAACCGTTCATTTGGTCAAGTATGGAACACAACTGGTGCAAATGGTCAGAGCCATAGTACTCGCTATACTTTAACTGCTACTTATCCAAATGCCAGATTTGGAGGAGCTGCTTCGGCAGATAATCCAGCCTTGACAAGTGAGACCAGCTTTAATTATACGGTAGTTGATCCAGTGGCAGCTAAGTCAGAGTTTGTCACAACCGCAGGTAATAGGCTTTCTATTCTTGATAATCCGAGCGCCGCACTGAAAAATTCTAATTCAGCTGTCGCCTTTCCAAGTGGGACTACTTATAGTTGGGCAGAAGGATTAAGTAATACGGAATTAGCAACTCCGGGTGTATACACTAAGAAGGTTAGAATTACTCTTCCTCAAGGTTCACACAATGGAGAGGGAAATACGAGAACAGTTCCTGTAACGATTAAGGTTAATCCACAAGCGCCTGAAATCGCAACTGATTCAGTTACTGAAAAAGGTGGCTTGCCAAATCGCTCAATTGTAGTAAATAATGTAACACCGGGAGCGACAGTCACTTTAACGATTGGTGGTCAAACAGTTACAAAACAAGCAACAGGAGCTAGTCTGACATTTGGACCTACTGATTTGAAAAAGATTACGGATACCAATAATGGCTTGCTGCCTACAGGAGACGTAACGGTTAAACAAGAGAAGGGGGTAACGACTCCTAGTGGAGGAACAGAAACTCTTACTTCTGCCACAACTTCTAAGGCTATTACTAAAGAAAATGTGAACCCAGGAGCCGAATTTGAACTTTATGTCAAGAATGCAAAAACAAATAAGTGGGAAAAACAATCACTTAAAAATAATGTTCGTCCGGGTACGAGTGGATATGAGATTTTTGCTGGAGATGAAGTTAAGGTTGTTTTAAAAGGTTCAGATAATAGTGGTAAACTTAGAGATTTGAAACTTTACGATGGTACGTCAGATAAAGATAGAATTTTCCAAGACGGTTATTCATCGAATGATACTGCTCCTGGATTTAAGAATACACCAACTGATGCACCTGCTGTTTTAGAATATACAGCTACTTATAATCTTAATCAGCAACACGCAGATGGAAATAGATGGACACTTGGTGTAAAAGCTGTAGACTTGTCTAATAACGAAGTGAGAACTCCAACAGTAGTTGTTGCTCAAGGGAAGTTGAATGAGAAATTCCCAGGTATTAAACCGTCAGGAGTCTTCCAAGTTGACCATCCAAACGCTCTGAAACAGCCTGAAAAAGATAGAATTTTGGCAGCTGTGAAAGCAGCAAATCCAGAGACTGCAAATCGTATCAGCAGTTATTCTATTGCAGAAAATGGAACGGTAACCATCACCTATAAAGATGGAACTGTGAATACGGTAACGCCAGATATATCTGACTCCGATTACCGTGCATCAGTTTCAGCCTCAACAAGTGCTGTAGCCTCTACCTCAGCAAGTACAAGCGCCGTAGCGTCTACCTCAGCAAGCACAAGTGCTGTAGCGTCTACCTCAGCGTCAACAAGTGCTGTAGCGTCAACGTCAGCAAGTACTAGCGCTGTAGCGTCAACGTCAGCCTCAACAAGTGCGGTAGCGTCTACCTCAGCCTCAACAAGTGCCGTAGCATCAACCTCAGCAAGTACTAGCGCCGTAGCGTCTACCTCAGCCTCAACAAGCGCCGTAGCGTCAACGTCAGCGTCAACAAGTGCGGTAGCGTCAACGTCAGCAAGCACAAGCGCCGTAGCGTCTACGTCAGCCAGCACTAGCGCTATAGCCTCTACCTCAGCATCAACAAGTGCGGTAGCATCAACCTCAGCAAGCACAAGTGCGGTAGCGTCAACGTCAGCCTCAACAAGTGCGGTAGCGTCAACGTCAGCAAGTACTAGCGCTGTAGCGTCTACCTCAGCCTCAACCAGTGCGGTAGCGTCAACGTCAGCAAGCACAAGTGCGGTAGCGTCTACCTCAGCAAGCACAAGCGCAGTAGCGTCTACGTCAGCGTCAACAAGTGCTGTAGCATCTACATCAGCAAGTACAAGTGCAGTAGCGTCTATCTCAGCAAGCACAAGCGCAGTAGCGTCTACGTCAGCGTCAACAAGTGCGGTAGCATCAACATCGGCCAGCACAAGCGCTGTAGCGTCTACGTCAGCAAGCACAAGTGCGGTAGCATCAACATCAGCAAGCACAAGTGCGGTAGCATCTACGTCAGCAAGTACAAGCGCTGTAGCGTCTACCTCAGCAAGCACAAGTGCGGTAGCATCAACATCAGCAAGCACAAGTGCTGTAGCATCTACGTCAGCAAGTACAAGCGCTGTAGCGTCTACGTCAGCAAGCACAAGTGCGGTAGCATCAACATCAGCAAGCACAAGTGCGGTAGCATCTACGTCAGCAAGTACAAGCGCTGTAGCGTCTACCTCAGCCTCAACAAGTGCAGTAGCCTCTACCTCAGCAAGTACAAGCGCCGTAGCGTCAACCTCAGCAAGCACAAGTGCAGTAGCGTCTACGTCAGCGTCAACAAGTGCTGTAGCGTCTACGTCAGC
>CAJNCE010000008.1:0-76437 GCA_905221185.1 bacterium
GAACTCGCTCAAATTAACGAGAGATTCCTCGGTTTTCATTTCATTAAAAGTAAGAGACCTATTTTTTCAGTAGACTCGCGAAAACAGGAGTTCTTTTACAATGTTGTCAATTTTTATTTACAGAAACTTGACCATCTTGAATAGCGAAAATACTTAGATTTTCTGGTAGATTTTGAAGATGATCTAAGCTTGTTGTTGTAATAAAGGTTTGGATTGACTGAGAAATCGTTTCTAATAATTTTAGTTGTCTAGTGTTGTCAAGTTCGCTCATAACATCGTCAAGCAGTAATATTGGAGATTCTGTAGTTATGCTTTCCATTAATTCGATTTCTGCTAATTTTATCGAGAGGACGAGACTACGATGTTGACCTTGACTTCCAAAACTAGCATCCATCCCATTTATATAAAAATAAATGTCATCTCGATGAGGACCGACACCAGTATTCTTTTTAAATAAATCTCTGGATCTACTTTTTTCTAAAGCAATTTTGAAAGATTCGGATAAATCTTCTTTGTCAGTTAACTTGACAGAAGATTGATAGGATATTGACAACTCTTCAATCTGATTAGAGAGTTCAAAATGTTTCTTACGCCCAAATGATTCTAGTTTTTTTATGAAATCTAAGCGGTGATTCATTACACGACATCCATAATCAATTAGCTGATCATCCAACACAGAAAGGAAGGTTTCATCTATTTTTTGAGCTGATTTTAGGTAAGTGTTTCTTTGTTTTAGGATGTGATTATAATTGGTTAAGTCAGATAAATAGATTGGCTTGATTTGTCCAAGTTCCATATCAATGAATTTCCGTCGAACCGAAGGTGCTCCTTTAATTAGTTGTAAATCTTCAGGAGCAAATAAAACAACATTCATGTGTCCTACATAATCTGAAAGGCGCGCCTGTTTTAAGTGATTAACTTTTGTCACACGGCCTTTTTGTGTTAGTTCGATTTCTAGAGGAATGGATCCAGTTTTTTTATGAACAAGACCTGAAAGATGAAGTTGTTCCTCATCAAAATGAATGAGATTTTTATCTGTTCGAGTTCGATGACTACGCGTTAAGGCTAAAAAATAGATAGCCTCTAGCATATTTGTTTTTCCTTGTGCATTGCGTCCTAAAAAGACATTCAATTTAGGATTAAAGTCTATTTTCGTCTCTTTGTAGTTACGAAAAGTCTTGAGAGATAGGTTTTGTAGCCACATGATTATCTACCAGGGAATCGTGGAGCTTGTTTGCTTTTAGGTGATGAAGTAGGTTTCGATTTGTCTTTTTTAAATCCCTTATTCATTTCTTTGACAAGTTTAGCGATCCGTTCTTTTTCAACTTTATCAGCTTGGTATTCATCTTGTTCTTCAGAAGTAGGTTGTGTCAACAAGATGTCAATATTCATGTCAGGGATGTCAATTTTATCGCCAATACGAAGTTTTTTACCACGACGACTTTCTAACTCCCCATTAAAGTAAACAGAATGTTCAGAGAGAAATGATTTGATAGCTCCTCCGCTATGTGTAATTCCAAGTTCTTTGAGTAGTGCTTGGAGGGTAATAAATTCTTCAAATAATTTGTATTCCATAATTCACCTCAATCTTTGGTATTATACCATATTTTCCTAAAAATGGTGATAGAAACAGGGAAAAATGTAAGCGATTTTTATTTCAAAAGTGTTACAGGGAACAAGAAAATTTCAGGTTTTCGTGATATAATAGAAGTCTGTATATAAGGAGGTAAATCATGGAGTTAGTGCATGGAATTTCAACACATTTTATCCAATCAAAGAAGTTTAAAACGAACAAAATCACCGTGCGTTTTACCGCTCCATTATCTCTTGATACGATTGCAGGTCGCATGTTGAGTGCGAGTATGCTAGAGACTGCTAACCAGCTGTACCCTACTTCTCAAAATTTGAGGAGACACTTGGCTAGTCTATATGGTACAGATATGTCAACCAATTGTTTCAGAAGAGGGCAAAGTCACATTGTAGAATTGACATTTACTTATGTTCGTGATGAGTTTTTAAGTAAGAAAAATGTGCTAACTTCTCAGGTTTTGGAACTAGTAAAAGAAACTCTTTTTTCACCCGTGGTAGTTGATAATGGATTTGATCCAGCCTTATTTGAAATTGAGAAAAAGCAATTGCTAGCAAGTTTAGCAGCTGATATGGATGATTCTTTTTATTTTGCACATAAAGAATTAGATAAATTATTTTTTCATGATGAACGTCTCCAATTGGAATACAGTGATTTACGAAATCGTATTTTAGCTGAAACTCCACAAAGTTCTTATTCTTGTTTCCAAGAATTTTTGGCTAATGATCGAATAGATTTCTTTTTCCTAGGTGATTTTAATGAGGTTGAAATTCTAAATGTATTAGAATCATTTGGTTTTATGGGTCGAGAAGGTGATGTGAAGGTTCAGTATTGTCAACCTTATTCCAATATCCTTCAGGAAGGTATGGTTCGGAAAAATGTGGGACAGTCAATTTTAGAGTTGGGCTATCATTGCTCTGCTGAATATGGTGATGAGCAACATTTACCCATGATTGTAATGAATGGTTTACTGGGTGGATTTGCTCATTCTAAGCTCTTTACAAATGTCCGTGAAAATGCTGGATTAGCTTATACCATTTCAAGTCAGCTTGATTTATTTAGTGGATTTTTAAGGATGTATGCTGGTATCGATCGAGAAAATCGGAATCAGGCTCGAAAAATGATGAATAATCAATTGCTTGATTTAAAAAAAGGTCATTTTACAGATCTTGAGTTAGAGCAGACCAAGGAAATGATTCGTCGGTCTTTGTTACTTTCTCAAGATAATCAGAGTTCATTGATTGAACGTGCTTATCAAAATGCCTTACTTGGAAAATCTTCAGCAGACTTTAAAAGTTGGATTGAAAAGCTTGAACAAATTGACAAAGATGCTATTTGTAGAGCAGCTAACAATGTGAAGCTACAAGCAATTTACTTTATGGAAGGAATAGAATGACAAAGGTTATTTTTGAAGAAAAATACTATCCAGCTGTAAAAGAAATGGTTTATCGAACTCGTTTGGCAAACGGATTGACAGTAGCTCTTCTACCTAAAAAGGAATTTAAAGAGGTTTACGCGAGTGTAACTGTACAGTTTGGCTCGGTAGATACGCTTGTCACAGAAGTTGACGGAGATGTAAAACAATATCCTACGGGAATTGCTCATTTTCTTGAACATAAATTATTTGAGAGAGAAGATTCTAGCGATTTGATGTCGGCTTTTACGAGTCTAGGTGCAGACAGCAATGCCTTTACAAGCTTTACAAAAACAAACTATCTTTTTTCATCGACGGATTATCTCTTAGAGAACTTAGATTTACTTGATGAATTGGTAACATCAGCACACTTTACTGAAGATTCCATTTTAAGAGAGCAGGATATTATCCAGCAGGAACGAGAAATGTACCAAGATGATCCAGATTCGTGTTTATTCTTTTCAGCCTTAGCGAATTTGTATCCTGGTACACCTTTAGCTACTGATATAGTTGGAGGCGAGGAGTCCATTTCCCAAATCAATCTAACTAATTTGCAAGAAAATTTTACAAAATTTTACAAACCTGTAAATATGTCTCTGTTTTTAGTTGGTAATTTTGATGTGGAGCAAGTACAGGACTATTTTGAAAGAAAAGAACTGGAAGATCTAAATGTTCAGGAAGTATCAAGAGAAAAGTTGCTTTTACAAGATGTAAAGCCAACAGACAGTATGAGAATGGAAGTATCTTCTCCCAAGCTAGCGATTGGGATTAGAGGTAATCAAGAAGTTGCTGAGGCGGATTGCTATCGACATCATATTTTATTAAAATTATTGTTTGCAATGATGTTTGGTTGGACTTCGGATCGTTTTCAAAAATTATATGAATCAGGTAAAATAGATGCTTCCTTATCTCTTGAAATTGAAGTAACAAGTCGTTTTCATTTTGTTATGTTGACAATGGATACGAAAGAGCCAGTTGCTTTATCTCATCAGTTTAGGAAGGCCATTCGTAATTTTACAAAGGATTTGGATATTACAGAGGATCATTTAGATATTATCAAAAGAGAGATGTTTGGTGAATTTTTCAGTAGCATGAACTCTCTTGAATTTATTGCAACGCAATATGATGCTTTTGAACATGGTGAGACAATTTTTGATTTACCAAAGATTTTACAGGAAATTACTTTAGAGGATGTCCTTGAAGCAGGGCATCACTTAATAGATGAAGGGGATATAGTTGATTTTACAATATTCCCATCGTAGTAACCTATCATAATAGACACTAGAAAGAAGGGATGACAAGTATGAGGAAAAAAACAATTGGTGAGGTTTTACGATTAGCTAGAATCAATCAGGGATTGAGTTTAGATGAATTGCAGAAAAAGACAGACATCCAGTTAGATATGTTGGAAGCAATGGAAGCAGACGATTTCGATCAACTTCCAAGTCCTTTTTACACACGCTCTTTCTTGAGAAAATATGCATGGGCTGTTGAGTTAGATGACCAAATTGTTTTGGATGCTTATGATTCTGGGAGTATGATTACTTATGAGGAAGTAGATGTTGATGAAGACGAGTTGACAGGGCGCAGACGTTCAAGTAAGAAAAATAAGAAAAAAACATCCTTTTTACCTTTATTTTATTTTATTCTTTTTGCCTTATCTATTTTAATTTTTGTGACCTATTATGTTTGGAACTATATTCAAACTCAACCAGAGGGGTCTTCTCTTTCTAATTACAGTGTGGTTCAATCAACAAGTTCAATAAGTTCAACTAGCTCTGTTCCCCACTCTTCAAGTAGTAGTTCATCTAGCAGTTCTTCTAGTGCAGAACCATCTATAACGGTATCGGGTGAAGGTAATCATGTAGAAATCGCTTATAAGACAAGTAAGGAAACAGTTAAATTGCAATTGGCAGTTTCAGATGTTACAAGTTGGGTCAGCGTTTCAGAAAGCGAACTTGATGGCGGTGTAACCTTATCGCCAGAGAAGAAAAGTGCGGAAACAACAGTTGCAACTAAAAGTCCTGTAACAATTACGTTAGGTGTTGTAAAAGGTGTTACTTTGACAGTAGATAATCAGACTGTTGATTTATCGAAGTTAACAGCTCAGACTGGACAAATCACTGTAACCTTTACTAAAAATTAAGGAAAAACAAATGAAAAAAGAACAAATTCCAAATCTCTTAACAATAGGTCGAATTCTTTTTATACCTATTTTTATCTTTATTTTAACAGTAGGAAATTCGATAGAGAGTCATATAGTAGCAGCTATTATCTTTGCGATTGCCAGTATCACAGACTACTTAGATGGATATTTAGCTCGTAAATGGAATGTGGTCAGTAATTTTGGTAAATTTGCAGATCCTATGGCGGATAAGCTACTAGTTATGTCGGCTTTTATTATGCTGATTGAGTTAGGCATGGCTCCGGCTTGGATTGTTGCAGTGATTATCTGTCGAGAGTTGGCTGTGACAGGTTTAAGGCTTTTACTGGTTGAAACTGGCGGAACAGTCTTAGCAGCAGCAATGCCTGGGAAAATTAAAACTTTCAGTCAGATGTTTGCGATTATTTTCTTGCTATTACATTGGACTTTGATTGGTCAAGTTCTACTTTATGTAGCCTTATTTTTCACTATCTACTCTGGCTATGACTATTTCAAGGGTAGTGCCTATGTATTTAAAGGGACACTTGGTTCGAAATGAAATCAATAATTGATGTAAAAAATCTTTCTTTTCGCTATAAAGAAAATCAGAAATACTACGATGTGAAGGATATTACGTTTCACGTGAAACGTGGAGAATGGCTTTCTATTGTAGGGCATAATGGTAGTGGTAAATCAACGACTGTCCGCTTAATTGATGGCTTACTGGAAGCAGAATCTGGAGAGATTGTAATCGATGGCCAACTGCTGACTGAGGAAAATGTTTGGGATATACGTCGTCAAATCGGTATGGTTTTTCAAAATCCAGATAATCAATTTGTTGGAGCGACTGTTGAAGATGATGTTGCCTTTGGTTTGGAAAATCAAGGACTTTCTCGTCAAGAAATGAAAAAGAGAGTGGAAGAAGCTCTGGATTTGGTTGGCATGTTGGACTTTAAAAAGAGAGAGCCGGCGCGTCTATCGGGTGGCCAAAAGCAACGTGTGGCTATTGCAGGTGTTGTAGCTCTAAGACCAGCTATTTTAATCCTAGATGAAGCAACGAGTATGTTGGATCCTGAGGGGCGTAGAGAACTTATTGAGACAGTAAAAGGAATTCGAAAAGACTATGATATGACGGTCATTTCCATTACACATGATTTGGAAGAAGTTGCTATGAGTGATCGCGTATTGGTCATGAAAAAAGGGGAAATTGAATCAACTAGTAGTCCAAGAGATCTTTTCTCTCGAAATGATTTAGATCAAATTGGATTAGACGATCCTTTTGCCAATCAATTAAAAAATTCTTTGAGCCAGAATGGCTATGATTTGCCTGAAAATTATTTGACAGAAAGTGAGCTAGAGGATAAACTATGGGAATTGCTTTAGAAAATGTGAGTTTTACATATCAAGAAGGTACTCCTTTAGCTTCAACAGCTTTGTCGGATGTTTCTTTGACGATTGAAGATGGTTCTTATACGGCCTTAATTGGACATACAGGTAGCGGTAAATCAACTATTTTACAACTTTTAAATGGTTTATTGGTGCCAAGTCAAGGAAGTGTACGAGTTTTTGATACCTTAATCACCTCGACTTCTAAAAATAAAGATATTCGTCAAATTAGAAAACAGGTTGGCTTGGTATTTCAGTTTGCTGAAAATCAGATCTTTGAAGAAACAGTTTTGAAGGATGTTGCTTTTGGACCGCAAAATTTTGGAGTTTCTGAAGAAGATGCGGAGCAGATTGCGCGTGAGAAACTGGCTTTGGTTGGAATTGAGGAATCACTTTTTGATCGCAGCCCGTTTGAGCTGTCAGGTGGACAAATGAGACGTGTCGCCATTGCAGGTATACTTGCCATGGAACCAGCTATATTAGTCTTAGATGAGCCCACAGCAGGCCTAGATCCTCTAGGGAGAAAAGAGTTGATGAATTTGTTCAAAAAACTTCACCAGTCAGGGATGACCATTGTCTTGGTAACGCACCTGATGGATGATGTTGCTGAATATGCGAATCAAGTCTATGTAATGGAAAAGGGACGCCTAGTTAAGGGTGGTAAACCGAGTGATGTCTTTCAAGATGTTGTCTTTATGGAAGAAGTGCAGCTGGGAGTACCTAAAATTACAGCTTTTTGTAAACGATTGGCTGATAGAGGCGTGTCATTTAAACGATTACCGATTAAGATAGAGGAGTTCAAGGAGTCGCTAAATGGATAGTATGATTTTGGGGCGTTATATCCCAGGGGATTCGATTGTTCACCGATTGGATCCACGTAGTAAATTACTGGCTATGATGCTACTGATTTTGATTGTGTTTTGGGCTAATAATCCTTTGACGAATCTGATTCTTTTTATAGCGACAGGGATATTTATTGCCTTGTCAGGAGTATCTCTTTCATTTTTTATTCAGGGCTTGAAATCTATGTTTTTCTTGATTGCCTTCACAACTATTTTTCAACTGTTTTTCATTTCTAGTGGGAATGTTTTATTTGAGTTTTCGTTTGTGAGAATCACGGATTATGCTTTGCAACAAGCTGGAATTATTTTTTGTCGCTTTGTATTGATCATTTTCTTTTCAACTTTGTTAACCTTAACGACCATGCCCTTAAGTTTGGCCTCAGCTGTCGAAGCTTTGTTAGCGCCTTTAAAACGTGTGAGAGTTCCAGTTCATGAAATTGGATTGATGCTGTCCATGAGTCTACGTTTTGTCCCAACATTGATGGATGATACGACGCGGATTATGAATGCGCAGAAAGCGCGTGGAGTGGATTTTGGTGAAGGAAGCATCGTTCAAAAAGTAAAGGCGATGATTCCCATTTTGATTCCTCTTTTTGCGACAAGTTTAAAACGTGCGGATTCCTTGGCTATCGCCATGGAAGCGCGTGGTTATCAGGGTGGAAAAGGTAGAAGTCAATACCGACAATTGAAATGGACTCGAAAAGATACGCTAGCAATTTTTGTTATTCTCGTACTTGGTTGCTGCTTATTTTTCTTAAAATCTTAGTAGCTTTCAGGAATTAATAAAAAAGTTACTGTAACAGTTTTTGATATAAAGGTAGGGATATGAACCGTTTTAAAAAATCAAAATATGTCATTATTGTTTTTGTTACTGTTCTGCTTGTGTCAGCTCTCTTAGCGACGACTTATTCAAGCGCAATTGTGACAAAATTGGGAGATGGAATCTCATTGGTTGATAGGGTTGTGCAAAAACCTTTTCAGTGGTTTGATTCTGTCAAATCAGATTTGGATCATTTGACACGAACATATAATGAAAATGAAAGTTTGAAGAAACAGATTTACCAATTAGAAGTTAAATCAAATGAGGCGGAAAGTTTAAAGACAGAAAATGAACAACTGCGCCAATTGCTTGATATGAAGTCTAAATTGCAAGCTACAAAGACTTTAGCAGCAGATGTTATTATGCGTTCTCCAGTATCTTGGAAGCAGGAATTGACCTTAGATGTAGGTAAATCAAAAGGGGCTTCTGAGAACATGTTAGCTATTGCAAATGGTGGCTTGATTGGGAGTGTTTCAAAAGTGGAGGAGAACTCTACTATGGTCAACCTTCTGACAAATACGGAAAATGCTGATAAGATTTCTGTTAAAATTCAACACGGCACTACCACAATTTATGGAATTATTGTTGGCTACGACAAGGAAAATGAAGTTCTTAAAATTAGTCAATTAAATAGTAATAGCGATATTAGTGCAGGCGATAAGGTGACAACGGGTGGATTAGGAAACTTTAATGTTGCGGATATTCCTGTTGGTGAAGTGGTTGCCACAACGCATAGTACGGATTATTTGACACGAGAAGTAACTGTTAAGTTGAGTGCAGATACTCATAATGTGGATGTGATAGAATTAGTGGGGAATTCATAATGAGACAGTTAAAGCGGGTTGGAGTGTTTTTATTGCTACCTTTCTTGGTTCTAATTGACGCCCATATTAGCCAGCTTCTGGGCTCATTTTTCCCCCATGTACATTTGGCTAGTCATTTTCTTTTTCTATTTCTCTTATTTGAGACGATAGAAGTATCAGAGTATCTCTACCTAGTCTATTGTTTTGTGATAGGCTTGGTTTACGATGTTTACTTTTTCCATCTAATAGGGATTGCAACTCTCTTATTTATCTTATTGGGAGCGTTTCTTCATAAATTGAATAGTGTTATTTTGTTGAATCGTTGGACAAGAATCTTGGCTATGGTTGTTATGAGTTTTCTATTTGATATGGGAGCTTATCTCTTTGCATTAGTGGTAGGTTTAACTGTAGATAGTCTGCCGATTTTTATCGTTTATAGCCTAGTACCATCCATGATTTTAAATCTTGTGTGGATGCTTATTTTTCAGTTTATTTTTGAAAAATATTATCTATGAGAAAGAAACAAAAATGTAACAAAGGCGTAATATTCATTAGGCCTTTTTTTGGTATACTAGTATTGTCTTTAAAAGAAGGAGTATCTACGTAATATGAAGAAAAAAATCTTAGCGTCACTTTTATTAAGTACAGTAATGGTTTCTCAAGTAGCTGTTTTAACAACTGCGCATGCAGAAACGACTGATGACAAAATTGCTGCTCAAGATAATAAAATTAGTAACTTAACAGCACAACAACAAGAAGCCCAAAAACAAGTTGACCAAATTCAGGAGCAAGTATCAGCTATTCAAGCTGAGCAATCTAACTTGCAAGCTGAAAATGATAGATTACAAGCAGAATCCAAAAAACTTGAGAGTGAGATTACAGAACTTTCTAAAAACATTGTATCTCGCAATGATTCTTTGGAAAAACAAGCTCGTAGTGCTCAAACAAATGGAGCTGCAACTAGCTACATCAATACAATTGTAAACTCAAAATCAATTACAGAAGCTATTTCACGTGTTGCAGCAATGAATGAAATCGTATCTGCTAACAACAAAATGTTGGAACAACAAAAAGCAGATAAAAAAGCAATTTCTGAAAAGCAAGTGGCAAACAATGACGCAATTAATACAGTAATTGCAAATCAACAGAAATTGTCTGATGATGCACAAGCCCTAACAACGAAACAAGCTGAGTTGAAGGCTGCAGAATTAAATCTTGCTGCTGAAAAAGCGACAGCAGAAGATGAAAAAGCAAGTTTGCTAGAGAAAAAAGCAGAAGCAGAAGCGGCAGCAAAAGCAGCAGCAGCGGCAGAGACAGCTTATAAAGAAAAACAAGCTAGCCAACAACAATCAGTACTTGCTTCAGCAAACACTAACTTAACAGCTCAAGTGCAAGCAGTATCTGAATCTGTGGCAGCACCTGTCCGTGCAAAAGTTCGCCCAACATACAGTACAAATGCTTCAAGTTATCCAATTGGAGAATGTACATGGGGAGTTAAAACATTAGCACCTTGGGCTGGAGACTATTGGGGTAATGGAGCACAGTGGGCTACAAGCGCAGCTGCTGCAGGATTCCGTACAGGTTCAACACCTCAAGTTGGTGCGATTGCATGTTGGAACGATGGTGGATATGGACACGTAGCGGTAGTTACAGCTGTTTCATCATCAACAAGTATTCAAGTATCAGAATCAAATTATGCAGGTAATCGTACAATTGGGAATCACCGTGGATGGTTCAATCCAACAACAACTTCTGAAGGTTTTGTTACATATATTTATGCAGATTAATTTACAGAGGGACTCGAATAGAGCCCTCTTTTTCAGGTTTTACCGTGACAATCCCTATTAAAAATTATATCAAAACAGCTTGAAAATATTGGAAAAGTATGGTAAAATGAAAATTGTCGTGTGAACGATAATACTCATTCTTGATGAATTGTGAGACAGTTGCCCTTGGGTCGTTTTGCGAGTTGAAGTCAAGAAGAGGAAAAAAACAAAAAGGAGAAATACTCATGGCAGTAATTTCAATGAAACAACTTCTTGAGGCTGGTGTACACTTTGGTCACCAAACTCGTCGCTGGAACCCTAAGATGGCTAAATACATCTTTACAGAGCGTAACGGAATCCACGTTATCGACTTGCAACAAACTGTAAAATACGCTGACCAAGCATACGACTTCATGCGTGATGCAGCAGCTAACGATGCCGTTGTATTGTTCGTTGGTACTAAGAAACAAGCAGCTGATGCAGTTGCCGAAGAAGCAGTACGTTCAGGTCAATACTTCATCAACCACCGTTGGTTGGGTGGAACTCTTACAAACTGGGGAACAATCCAAAAACGTATCGCTCGTTTGAAAGAAATCAAACGTATGGAAGAAGATGGAACTTTCGAAGTTCTTCCTAAGAAAGAAGTTGCACTTCTTAACAAACAACGTGCACGTCTTGAAAAATTCTTGGGTGGTATCGAAGATATGCCTCGTATTCCAGATGTGATGTACGTAGTTGACCCACATAAAGAGCAAATCGCTGTTAAAGAAGCTAAAAAATTGGGAATCCCAGTTGTAGCGATGGTTGACACAAACACTGATCCAGATGATATCGATGTAATCATCCCAGCTAACGATGACGCTATCCGCGCTGTTAAATTGATTACAGCTAAATTGGCTGACGCTATCATCGAAGGACGTCAAGGTGAAGATGCAGCAGCGGTTGAAGCAGAATTTGCAGCTTCAGAAACTCAAGCAGATTCAATCGAAGAAATCGTTGAAGTTGTAGAAGGCGACAACGCTTAATTCATATAAATAGTAATTACCTAGGAGGGCGGGGCTTAGCCCGGCTCTCCTATTTTTAAAAAATATAGGAGAATCAAAATGGCAGAAATTACAGCTAAACTTGTAAAAGAGTTGCGTGAAAAATCTGGTGCCGGTGTTATGGACGCTAAAAAAGCGCTTGTAGAAACAGACGGTGACATCGAAAAAGCGATTGAATTGCTTCGTGAAAAAGGTATGGCTAAGGCAGCTAAGAAAGCTGACCGTGTTGCTGCAGAAGGTTTGACTGGTGTTTATGTTAACGGTAATGTTGCAGCAGTTATTGAAGTAAATGCTGAAACTGACTTCGTTGCGAAAAACGCTCAATTCGTTGAATTGGTAAATACTACAGCTAAAGTTATTGCTGAAGGAAAACCTGCTAATAATGAAGAAGCTCTTGCTTTGACAATGCCTTCAGGTGAAACTCTTGAAGCTGCATACGTATCTGCAACAGCAACTATCGGAGAAAAAATCTCATTCCGTCGCTTTGCATTGATTGAAAAAACAGACGCACAACACTTTGGAGCTTACCAACATAACGGTGGACGTATCGGTGTTATTTCAGTTGTTGAAGGTGGAGACGAAGCTCTTGCTAAACAATTGTCAATGCACATCGCAGCGATGAAACCAACAGTTCTTTCTTACAAAGAATTGGATGAGCAATTCGTTAAAGATGAGTTGGCACAATTGAACCACGTTATCGACCAAGACAACGAAAGCCGTGCAATGGTTAACAAACCAGCTCTTCCACACTTGAAGTATGGATCAAAAGCACAATTGACTGATGAAGTGATTGCTCAAGCTGAAGCTGACATCAAAGCTGAGTTGGCTGCAGAAGGCAAACCAGAAAAAATCTGGGACAAAATCATCCCAGGTAAAATGGATCGCTTCATGCTTGACAACACTAAAGTTGACCAAGCATACACACTTCTTGCACAAGTTTACATCATGGATGATAGCAAGACAGTTGAAGCATACCTTGAATCAGTTAACGCTTCAGTAGTTGAGTTCGCTCGCTTTGAAGTTGGTGAAGGTATCGAGAAAGCTGCAAACGACTTTGAAGCTGAAGTTGCAGCTACAATGGCAGCAGCCTTGAATAACTAATCATAGAAAGGAAGCAAATTTGTTTCCTTTTTTGTATAGGGATTAGATTTCTCCTGAAATTGTTTTTTACCTAGCATCACTCAATTAGAGATAGTTAATACTCTTCGAAAATCTCTTCAAACCACGTCAGCGTCGCCTTACCGTAGGTATATGTTACTGACTTCGTCAGTTCTATCTGCAACCTCAAAACAGTGTTTTGAGCAGCCTGCGGCTAGCTTCCTAGTTTGCTCTTTGATTTTCATTGAGTATAAAACAAAAAGCCCTATAATAAGGGCCAATTGTATTTAGGAGACTAAACTTCAAATTCATAGAGTGCTGTAGATAGATAACGTTCACCGTTATCTGGTGCTAGAGCAAGGACTTTCTTACCTGTACCTAATTTTTTGGCAACCTCGATGGCTCCGTAGATAGCTGCAGCTGAAGAAATCCCTACAAGGAAGCCTTCTTTTCCGCCAATTTCACGGCCGAGTGCGAGAGCGTTGTCTGATGTTACACGAACGATACCATCATAAGCCTTTGTATCCAGTGTATCAGGAATAAATCCAGCTGAGATACCTTGAATTTTGTGAGGACCAGGTTTTTCACCAGATAGAATAGCAGATTCATCTGCTTCCACTGCATAAACTTTAATACCTGAATTTGCTGTTTTGAGTGCATGAGAAACACCAGAAATTGTTCCACCGGTACCAACTCCAGCAACAAAGGCATCTAATCCATCTTTACCGAAAGCAGCTAGTATCTCAGCTCCTGTTGTTCTTTCGTGTACTTCTGGATTTGCTGGATTGTCAAATTGAAGAGGAAGGAAACCATCGCGTTCAGCAGCGATTTCTTGTGCTTTGGCGATAGCACCTTTCATTCCTTCGCTACCAGGAGTGAGGACGAGTTCAGCTCCATAGGCTTGGATAATCTTACGGCGTTCTACACTCATAGTTTCAGGCATAACAATGACAACTTTATACCCTTTAGCAGCACCTACCCATGAGAGTCCAATACCAGTATTTCCACTTGTTGCTTCGACAATAGTAGCACCAGGTTTCAGAATACCGTCTTGTTCAGCTTTTTCAATCATGCTAAGGGCAATACGGTCTTTTACAGATGAACCAGGGTTAAATGCTTCAAGCTTTACATAGACGTCCGCAGCACCTTCTGGCACAATGTTGTTGAGTTTAACAATCGGTGTTTGTCCGATTAGTTCAGTAATGTTGTTATAAATAGACATATGAATACCTCTTTGTATAAGATATTTCTAGTATAACGCTATCTATACCATTTGTAAAATATAGAAATCCTATCGAAGCGATAGGATTTTTTTATATCATAGGTCTAAGCCATTAATTTTTAAGCGATTGTGGTAGGTTAATTCTAGTAAATAGGTGTAAAGGAGAACGCTATCAGTTTTCTTTTTGAATTGCTTCATTTTCTAGTAGGTCTTGGCAAGCACCTTTTTATGTTGCTAATTAAAGTAGCGGTGAAAATGTCAGTGAAACACTGTATTATCCATTGTTTACACTAAGTTTACAGGAATTTCAACTTCGCGTAAACCTTGGTCAGTTAAAGTGACTTTTCCATTAAAAAAATCTACAAGTGCAGCTTTAATAGTTTCTTTTTCTTCTTTATCAACATAAATCATCGTATCGACTTGATCTGTAAAGTTTGTATCCAGTTCCATGAGATTATGTTCTTTAAGGAAGTTACTGTACTCTTGGTACTGAGCGTAAGACATTTGAATAGCAATGCCAGCCTGTTCTTTTATTTCAATGATACCAATTTCTTTGACAGCTAAGGCCACACTACCAGCGTAAGCACGAATCAGTCCTCCAGCGCCTAGTTTAATACCACCAAAGTAGCGTGTCACTACCACACAGACATTGGTGAGATTGTGATTTTCTAGTACCCCTAGCATGGGAACGCCAGCAGTACCACTAGGCTCACCATCATCACTTGTACGTTTGATTTCACTACGTTTCCCAATAATAAAAGCAGAGCAGTTATGCGTAGCTTTGTAGTGTTCTTTTTTGATGGCAGTAATGAAGTCACGAGCCTCTTCTTCGCTATAAACACGCTTAGCATGACAGATAAAGCGGGATTTTTTGATTTCTTCTTGGACTTGACCGTCCTCTTTAATTGTTCTAAATTCCATGATTTAATTGTACTAAAAAATCATCTAAAGCGCTAGGTTTTTACGAATAAAGAAGTATGAAAGTAAATCCAAATTATCTCGGTCGTTTGTTTACTGAGAATGAATTAACAGAAGAGGAGCGTCAGTTGGCGGAGAAACTTCCAGCAATGAGAAAGGAGAAGGGAAAACTTTTCTGTCAACGTTGTGATAGTACTATTCTAGAAGAATGGTATTTGCCCATCGGTGCTTACTATTGTCGAGAGTGCTTGCTGATGAAGAGAGTTAGGAGTGATCAAGCTTTATACTATTTTCCGCAGGAGGATTTTCCGAAGCAAGATGTTCTTAAATGGCGTGGTCAATTAACTCCTTTTCAAGAGAAGGTATCAGAGGGACTGATTCAAGCAGTAGACAAACACGAGCCAACTTTAGTTCATGCGGTGACAGGGGCTGGAAAGACGGAAATGATTTATCAAGTTGTGGCTAAGGTGATTAATAGGGGTGGTGCAGTGTGTTTGGCCAGTCCTCGCATAGATGTTTGTTTGGAGCTGTACAAGCGCCTACAAGATGATTTTGCTTGTGAGATAGCCCTCCTACATGGAGAATCAGAGCCTTATTTCCGAACACCATTAGTTGTTGCGACGACCCATCAGTTATTGAAATTTTATCAAGCTTTTGATTTACTGATAGTGGATGAAGTAGATGCCTTTCCTTATGTTGACAATCCCATGCTTTACTATGCTGTCAAGAATAGTGTAAAGGAGAATGGGCTGAGGATCTTTTTAACAGCGACTTCGACAGATGAGTTAGATAGGAAAGTCCGTTTAGGAGAACTAAAACGATTGAGTTTGCCTAGACGATTCCATGGGAATCCATTGATTATTCCTAAACCAGTTTGGTTATCGGATTTTAATCGCTATTTGGATAAAAATCGTTTGTCACCAAAGTTAAAGACTTATATTGAGAAACAGAGAAAGACAGCTTATCCTTTACTCATTTTTGCATCAGAAATTAAAAAAGGGGAGCAGCTAAAAGAAATCTTACAGGAGCAATTTCCAAATGAGAAAATTGGCTTTGTGTCTTCTGTAACAGAAGATCGATTAGAGCAAGTACAAGCTTTTCGAGATGGAGAACTGACAATACTTATTAGTACAACAATATTAGAACGTGGAGTTACCTTCCCTTGTGTGGATGTTTTTGTAGTAGAGGCCAATCATCGTCTGTTTACCAAGTCTAGTTTGATTCAGATTGGTGGACGAGTTGGACGAAGCATGGATAGACCAACAGGAGATTTGCTTTTCTTTCATGACGGGTTAAATGCTTCAATCAAGAAGTCAATTAAGGAAATTCAGCAGATGAACAAGGAGGCAGGCTTATGAAGTGTTTGTTATGTGGGCAGACTATGAAGACTGTCTTAACTTTTAGTAGTCTCTTACTTCTGAAGAATGATGAGTCTTGTCTTTGTTCAGACTGTGACTCTACTTTTGAGAGAATTGGAGAAAAGAACTGTCCAAATTGTATGAAAACAGATTTGTCAACAAAGTGTCAAGATTGTCAATTTTGGTGTAAAGAAGGAGTTGAGGTCAATCATAGAGCGATTTTTACTTACAATCAAGCTATGAAAGATTTTTTCAGTCGGTATAAGTTTGATGGGGACTTCCTTTTAAGAAAAGTTTTTTCTTCATTTTTAAGTGAGGAGTTGAAAAAGTACAAAGAGTATCAATTTGTAGTCATTCCCCTAAGTCCTGAAAGATTGCTTGACAGAGGATTTAATCAAGTTGAAGGTTTAGTTGAAGCAGCAGGTTTCAAGTATCTGGATTTATTAGAGAAAAGAGAAGAGAGAGCTAGTTCTTCTAAAAGTCGCTCAGAACGCTTGACGACAGAACTTCCTTTCTTTATTAAAAGTGGAGTCAGCATTCCTAAGAAAATCCTACTTATAGATGATATTTATACTACAGGAACAACTATAAATCGTGTGAAGAAACTGCTGGCAGAAGCTGGTGCTGAGGATGTAAAAACTTTTTCCCTTGTAAGATGAGGAAAAAATTTGCAAAAATAAAATGAAAGCGTTATAATGAAATCAGAAAAACAAAAATGTTTAGAAAGAAGGTACTCATATGATTAAATATAGTATCCGTGGTGAAAACCTAGAAGTAACAGAAGCAATTCGTGATTATGTAGTTTCTAAACTCGAAAAGATCGAAAAGTATTTTCAAGCTGAACAAGAGTTGGATGCTCGAGTTAACTTGAAGGTGTATCGTGAAAAAACTGCTAAAGTGGAAGTAACGATTCCGCTGGGCTCTATTACTCTTCGTGCAGAAGATGTGTCTCAAGATATGTATGGTTCAATTGACCTTGTAACCGATAAAATTGAACGTCAGATTCGTAAAAATAAAACAAAAATCGAGCGTAAAAATAAAAATAAGGTGGCAACTAGTCAATTATTTACAGATGCTTTGGTAGAAGATCCAAATGTTGTCCAGTCTAGAGTTGTTCGTTCAAAACAAATTGATTTAAAACCAATGGATTTGGAAGAAGCTATTCTACAGATGGATTTGTTGGGACATGATTTCTTTATCTATGTGGATGTTGAAGATCAAACAACTAATGTGATTTATCGTCGTGAAGATGGCGAAATTGGTCTGTTAGAGGTTAAAGAGTCTTAATTTCAATATGTGTAAAGGTAGGTTTACTGAGTTGTAAACCTCCTTTTCTTATAGTTTGTAGAATTACTGATTACACTTTTAAAAAGTCGCTTTTTGGTGGTTATTATGGTATAATGGGTGCCAAGAGGTTTGGAATGAAAAAATTTTATGTAAGTCCTATTTTCCCCTTAATATTAGGAATAGTGGCGTTCGGAGTGCTATCTGTGCAACTTGTTTTTGTAACGAATACACTGGTAACGCTATTTCTTTTGCTACTTATTTTGGGTTCATATATTTTATTGTTCATCCATCAGAGAGACTACTACTCAAGGAGTGAAGTAGAACAAATCCAGTATGTAAACCACCAAGCTGAAGAAAGTTTGACAACCTTGTTAGAACAGATGCCTGTTGGAGTTATTAAATTAGACTTATCGTCAGGTGAAGTTGAATGGTTTAATCCTTATGCTGAATTGATTTTGACTAATGAAGTGGGCGAGATTGATGTGGCATTAATTCAAACAATTATTAAGGCATCGGTAGGAAATCCAGGTTCTTATGCCACCTTGGGTGAGACCCGTTATTCGGTTCATATGGACAAGGTATCTGGAGTTCTTTACTTCTTTGATGTGTCTGGTGAATATGAAGCGACTGTTGAGCTAGTAACGAGTCGGCCTGTGATTGGAATTGTTTCTGTTGACAACTATGATGATCTAGAAGATGAAACATCAGAGTCTGATATCAGTCATATCAATAGTTTTGTAGCTAATTTTGTTTCAGAATTTGCTGGGAAACATGCCATGTTCTCCCGTCGAGTAAGTATGGATCGCTTTTATCTATTTACGGACTACACGGTACTTGAGAGCTTGATGAATGATAAATTTTCTGTTATCGATGCTTTCAGAGAAGAGTCAAAACAGAGACAGCTGCCTTTGACCTTGAGTATGGGATTTTCTTATGGTGATGGAAATCATGATGAGATAGGTAAAGTTGCATTGCTCAATTTGAACTTGGCTGAAGTGCGTGGTGGCGACCAGGTGGTTGTCAAGGAGAATGACGAAACTAAAAATCCAGTTTATTTTGGTGGTGGGTCTGCTGCCTCAATCAAACGTACACGGACTCGTACGCGTGCTATGATGACAGCTATTTCAGATAAGATTCGAAGTGTGGATCAGGTTTTTGTAGTTGGTCACAAAAATCTAGATATGGATGCTCTTGGCTCTGCTGTAGGTATGCAGTTGTTTGCTAGCAATGTGACTGAAAATAGTTATGCTATTTATGACGAAGAACAAATGTCGCCGGATATTGAACGAGCTGTTTCATTCTTAGAAAAAGAAGGAGTTACGAAGTTGTTGTCGGTTAAGGAGGCAATGGGATTAGTGACCAATCGTTCTTTGTTGATTCTAGTAGACCATTCAAAGACTGCCTTAACTTTATCGAAAGAATTTTATGATTTATTTACACAGACCATTGTTATTGACCACCACAGAAGGGATCAGGATTTTCCTGATAATGCCGTTATCACTTATATCGAAAGTGGTGCAAGCAGTGCTAGTGAGCTGGTAACGGAATTGATTCAGTTCCAAAATTCTAAGAAAAATCGTTTGAGTCGTATGCAAGCCAGTGTTTTGATGGCTGGTATGATGCTGGATACTAAAAATTTCACCTCACGAGTGACTAGTCGGACATTTGATGTTGCTAGCTATCTCAGAACGAGAGGAAGTGATAGTATTGCTATCCAAGAAATCGCTGCGACAGATTTTGAAGAATACCGTGAGGTCAATGAACTGATTTTACAGGGGCGTAAATTAGGTTCAGATGTATTGATAGCAGAGGCTACGGATTCGAAATGCTATGATACAGTTGTTATTAGTAAGGCAGCAGATGCCATGTTAGCTATGTCAGGTATTGAAGCGAGTTTTGTTCTTGCGAAAAATACACAAGGATTTATCTCTATCTCAGCTCGAAGTCGTAGTAAACTGAATGTACAACGGATTATGGAAGAGCTGGGAGGTGGAGGTCACTTTAATTTAGCTGCAGCTCAAATTAAAGATTTAACCTTGTCAGAAGCAGGTGAAAAACTGACAGAAATTGTATTAAATGAAATAAAGGAAAAGGAGAAAGAAGAATGAAAGTAATCTTTTTAGCAGATGTTAAAGGAAAAGGTAAAAAAGGCGAAATTAAGGAAGTACCAACAGGGTATGCACAAAACTTTCTTATCAAAAAGAATCTAGCCAAAGAAGCGACTGCTCAAGCGGTAGGTGAGCTTCGCGGTAAACAAAAATCTGAAGAAAAAGCTCATGCTGAGATGATTGCAGAAGCAAAAGCAATTAAAGCCCAACTTGAAGCAGAAGAAACGGTTGTAGAATTTGTTGAAAAAGTTGGTCCAGATGGCCGTACTTTTGGTTCTATTACCAATAAGAAAATTGCAGAAGAATTGCAAAAGCAATTTGGAATTAAGATTGATAAACGCCATATTCAAGTACAAGCTCCGATTCGAGCGGTTGGTTTGATTGATGTGCCAGTGAAAATCTATCAAGATATCACAAGTGTAATCAATCTTCGTGTGAAAGAAGGATAAATTTACACCTTCTTGACAAGATTGTAAAAGGAAGGGAAGTCTGATGGCAGAAGTAGAAGAGTTACGAGTACAACCTCAAGATATCTTAGCTGAGCAATCCGTTTTGGGGGCTATCTTTATTGACGAGAGTAAGCTTGTTTTTGTGCGAGAATATATTGAGTCTCGGGACTTTTTTAAGTATGCCCATCGTTTGATTTTCCAGGCTATGGTTGACTTATCCGATCGTGGCGATGCTATAGATGCAACAACGGTTCGTACCATTCTTGATAATCAAGGTGATTTGCAGAATATTGGTGGCTTGTCTTACTTGGTTGAGATTGTCAATTCTGTGCCAACTTCTGCCAATGCGGAGTACTATGCTAAGATTGTCGCTGAAAAGGCTATATTACGTCGGTTAATCGCCAAGTTGACAGAGTCTGTCAATCAAGCTTACGAGGCTTCACAACCAGCTGATGAAATCATTGCTCAGGCAGAAAAAGGGCTGATTGATGTCAGTGAAAATGCTAATCGAAGTGGATTTAAGAATATTCGAGATGTGTTGAATGTCAACTTTGGAAATCTGGAAGCT
The DNA here is from genome assembly GCA_905221185.1 of bacterium. Taxonomy (GTDB): domain Bacteria; phylum Bacillota; class Bacilli; order Lactobacillales; family Streptococcaceae; genus Streptococcus. Next base: position 20,814 of record CAJNCE010000008.1, read on the forward strand.
CGCTCGCAACAAACGACTGATATTACAGGTATTGCGACGGGCTACCGTGATTTGGATCATATGACGACTGGTTTGCATGAGGAGGAGTTGATTATCCTAGCAGCTCGTCCAGCTGTCGGTAAGACAGCCTTTGCCTTGAACATTGCTCAGAATATTGGGACTAAGTTGGACAAAACGGTTGCTATCTTTTCGCTCGAAATGGGTGCAGAAAGTCTAGTAGACCGTATGCTTGCGGCAGAAGGGTTGGTGGAGTCGCATTCTATTCGTACGGGTCAATTGACCGATGAGGAATGGCAAAAGTATACCATTGCCCAAGGTAATTTGGCTAATGCAAGTATCTATATTGATGATACACCAGGGATTCGGATTACAGAGATTCGATCACGTTCACGTAAACTTGCTCAAGAAACGGGCAATCTTGGTTTGATTTTGATTGACTACCTTCAATTGATCACGGGAACTGGACGAGAAAATCGTCAACAAGAAGTTTCTGAAATTTCTCGTCAGTTGAAAATCTTAGCTAAGGAACTGAAAGTTCCAGTCATTGCTCTGAGTCAGCTTTCTCGTGGTGTAGAACAACGTCAGGACAAGAGACCGGTCTTGTCTGATATTCGTGAATCTGGGTCTATTGAGCAGGACGCTGATATCGTAGCCTTTCTTTATCGAGACGATTACTATGAGCGTGGTGGTGAAGAAGAGGAAGGCATACCAAATAATAAGGTAGAAGTTATTATCGAGAAAAACCGTAGTGGAGCTCGTGGAACGGTGGAATTAATTTTCCAAAAAGAATACAATAAATTTTCAAGTATCTCAAAAAGGGAGGCATAAAATGACAGATGCATTTACAGATGTAGCCAAGATGAAAAAAATTAAAGAAGAAATCAAGGCGCATGAGGGTCATGTAGTTGAAATGACTTTGGAAAATGGGCGTAAGCGCCAAAAAAATAGATTGGGTAAGCTAATTGAAGTTTATCCATCCCTATTTATCGTGGAATTTGGGAATGTTGAAGGAGATAAACAAGCTAATGTTTATGTTGAGTCCTTTACTTACTCAGATATCCTTACTGAAAAGAATTTGATTCATTATCTTGACTAAAGTGAGAAATTTTCTCACTTTTTCTTTTTTCTCCGAATAATTTAAGTGAAGGCAATCTTCGATTTATACTCTTCGAAAATCAAATTCAAACCACGTCAGCTTCGCCTTGCCATACTCAAGTATAGCCTGCGCCTAGCTTCCTAGTTTGATCTTTAATTTTCATTGAGTACTATATTATTTTCAAGGAGGAAGAATGAAAATTTTACCGTTTATAGCAAGAGGGACAAGGTTTTCTTTTAGAAAATCAGTTAAAAAGGTTGTTCCTTTTTTAGTAGTAGGATTGATGCTAGCAGCGGGTGATAGTGTCTATGCCTATTCTGGAGGGAATGGGTCGATTGCGCGTGGAGATGATTATCCTATTCATTATAAAAATGGGAGCCAGGAGATTGATCAGTGGCGCATGTATTCTCGTCAGTGTACTTCTTTTGCAGCCTTTCGTTTGAGTAGTATCAATAGTTTTGAGATTCCAAGGGCTTATGGAAATGCGAATGAATGGGGGCACCGTGCTCGTCGTGAAGGCTATCGTGTAGACAATACACCAGCTATTGGCTCCATTGCTTGGTCAACTGCAGGAACTTATGGTCATGTTGCCTGGGTGTCAAATGTAATGGGAGATCAGATTGAGATTGAAGAATACAATTATGGTTATACAGAAGCCTATAATAAACGAATTATAAAAGCAAATACGATGACAGGATTTATTCATTTTAAAGATTTGGCTGGGGGTAATGTAGTAAGTAGTAGCAAAGTATTCGATAGTCAACCGTTATCTTCGACAGGAGGAACACATTATTTTAAGGCTAAGTCTGCTATCAAAAATCAGCCTCTAGCAAGCGCAACTGTGATTGATTACTATTATCCTGGGGAGAATGTTCATTATGATCAAATTCTCGAAAAAGATGGATACAAGTGGTTGAGTTATACGGCTTATAACGGAAGTCGTCGCTATATCCAACTAGAGGGAGTGACTTCGTCACAGAATTATCAGAATCAATCAGGAAATGGCTCTAACTATGGATCCAATAACAGTTCAACTGTCGGTTGGAAGAAAGTAAATGGTAGTTGGTATCACTTCAAATCAAATGGTTCTAAATCAACAGGCTGGTTGAAGGATGGTTCTAGCTGGTATTATTTGAAATCATCTGGTGAAATGCAGACAGGATGGTTAAAGGAAAATGGAGTGTGGTATTATCTAGATAGTTCAGGGGCAATGAAAACAGGTTGGTACCAAGTCTCTGGTAAATGGTATTATTCTTACTCTTCAGGCGCATTAGCTGTCAATACAACGGTCGATGGCTACAGAGTAAACAGTGATGGAGAACGAATATAGAAAATGGGAGTAGGAAATTTTTCCTGCTCTTTTCTGTAAGCAGTTTCCTTGACATTTTTTTTGTTTTACGCTATCATATATCCATATAATATATGGGAGTCTGTGTACAGTCTGAGAGGAAGTGTTAAACTTCGACCGCACCTGATCTGGGTAATGCCAGCGTAGGGAACGATACTTAGTCTATTCTTGACCTTTTCCATATATGGTAAAGGTTTTTCTTTTTGTCAAAGGAAAACAAGAAGAGGAGGTTGTTATGAAAGCAAGCATTGCCTTGCAAGTTTTACCCCTATCACAGGGGATTGATCGGATAGCTGTTATTGATCAGGTCATTGCTTATCTACAAGCTCAAGAAGTAACTATGGTGGTGACACCATTTGAAACGGTCTTGGAAGGGGAGTTTGATGAGCTCATGCGCATTCTAAAAGAAGCGCTGAAAGTGGCAGGTCAGGAGGCAGATAATGTTTTTGCCAATGTCAAAATAAATGTAGGAGAGATTTTAAGTATTGATGAGAAACTTGAAAAGTATACTGAGACGACATATTAGTCTAATGGGCTTTCTCGGAGTCTTGTCAATCTGGCAGTTAGCAGGTTTTCTTAAACTTCTCCCCAAGTTTATCCTGCCGACCCCTCTTGAAATTCTTCAGGCCTTTGTTCGGGATAGAGAATTTCTTTGGCACCATAGCTGGGCCACCTTGAGAGTGGCTTTACTGGGGTTGGTTCTAGGAGTCTTGATTGCCTGTCTCATGGCTGTGCTTATGGACAGTTTGACTTGGCTTAATGACCTGATTTACCCTATGATGGTGGTTGTTCAGACCATTCCGACTATTGCCATAGCTCCTATCTTGGTCTTATGGCTAGGTTATGGGATTTTGCCCAAGATTGTCTTGATTATCCTGACGACAACCTTTCCTATCATCGTCAGTATTTTGGACGGTTTTAGGCATTGTGACAAGGATATGCTGACCTTGTTTAGTCTGATGCGGGCCAAGCCTTGGCAAATCCTGTGGCATTTTAAAATTCCTGTCAGCTTGCCCTACTTTTATGCAGGTCTGAGGGTCAGCGTCTCCTACGCTTTTATCACAACAGTGGTATCTGAGTGGTTAGGAGGCTTTGAAGGACTAGGTGTTTATATGATTCAGTCCAAGAAACTGTTTCAGTATGATACTATGTTTGCTATTATTATTCTGGTATCGATTATCAGCCTTTTGGGTATGAAATTGGTCGATATTAGTGAAAAATATGTGATTAAATGGAAACGTTCGTAGAATAAGGATGTTTCAAAAAAGAAAAGAGGAAATCAAAATGAAAAAAACATGGAAAGTGTTTTTAACGCTTGTAACAGCTCTTGTAGCTGTTGTGCTTGTGGCCTGTGGTCAAGGAACTGCTTCTAAGGACAATAAAGAAGCAGAACTCAAGAAGATTGACTTTATCCTAGACTGGACACCAAATACTAACCATACAGGGCTTTATGTAGCCAAGGAAAAAGGCTATTTTAAAGAAGCTGGAGTGGATGTTGATTTGAAATTGCCACCAGAAGAAAGTTCTTCTGACTTGGTTATCAATGGTAAGGCACCATTTGCAGTGTATTTCCAAGACTATATGGCTAAGAAATTGGAAAAAGGAGCAGGAATTACTGCCGTTGCAGCTATTGTAGAGCACAATACATCAGGAATCATCTCTCGTAAATCTGACAATGTAAGCAGTCCAAAGGACTTGGTTGGTAAGAAATATGGTACTTGGAATGACCCAACTGAGCTTGCTATGTTGAAAACCTTGGTAGAATCACAAGGTGGGGACTTTGAGAAGGTTGAAAAAGTACCGAACAACGATTCAAACTCAATCACACCGATTGCCAATGGCGTCTTTGATACTGCTTGGATCTACTACGGTTGGGATGGTATCCTTGCTAAATCTCAAGGCGTAGACGCTAACTTCATGTACTTGAAAGACTACGTCAAGGAGTTTGATTACTACTCACCAGTTATCATTGCAAACAACGATTATCTGAAAGACAACAAGGAAGAAGCTCGTAAAGTCATCCAAGCTATCAAAAAAGGTTACCAATACGCTATGGAGCATCCAGAGGAAGCAGCAGATATCCTCATTAAAAATGCACCTGAACTCAAGGAAAAACGTGACTTTGTCATCGAATCACAAAAATACTTGTCAAAAGAATACGCAAGCGACAAGGAAAAATGGGGTCAATTTGATGCAGCTCGCTGGAATGCCTTCTACAAATGGGATAAAGAAAATGGTATCCTTAAAGAAGACTTGACAGACAAAGGCTTCACCAACGAATTTGTGAAATAATGACAGAAATTAGACTAGAACACGTCAGTTATGCCTATGGTCAGGAGAGGATTTTAGAGGATATCAACCTGCAGGTGACTTCAGGAGAAGTGGTTTCTATCCTAGGTCCAAGCGGTGTTGGAAAGACCACCCTCTTTAATCTAATCGCTGGGATTTTAGAAGTCCAGTCAGGGCGAATTGTCCTTGATGGTGAAGAAAATCCTAAGGGGCGCGTGAGTTATATGTTGCAAAAGGATCTCCTCTTGGAGCACAAGACTGTGCTGGGCAATATCATTCTGCCCCTCTTGATTCAAAAAGTGGATAAGGCAGAGGCTATTGCTCGCGCAGATGAAATCCTTGCGACCTTCCAGTTGACAGCTGTAAGAGATAAATACCCTCATGAACTCAGTGGTGGGATGCGCCAGCGTGTAGCCTTGCTTCGAACCTACCTTTTCGGGCACAAACTCTTTCTCTTGGATGAGGCCTTTAGCGCCTTGGATGAGATGACAAAGATGGAACTCCACGCTTGGTACCTTGAGATTCACAAACAGTTGCAGCTGACGACCCTGATTATCACGCATAGTATCGAAGAGGCTCTCAATCTTAGCGACCGCATTTATATCTTGAAAAATCGCCCTGGGCAGATTGTTTCAGAAATTAAACTAGATTGGTCTGGAGATGAGGACAAGGAAGTCCAAAAGATTGCCTACAAACGTCAAATCTTGGCAGAATTAGGCTTAGATAAGTAGAAAAATAGGGAGTTGGTGAAGATTATCCTTTACCAGCGCCCTTTTTCTTTTAAAAATGAGAAAATTTCGGTATAATAGTCAAAGATAGTCAAGGTTTAGAGAGAGAGGTGGGTTTGTAATGAGATTTAAAAATACATCGGATCATATTGAGGCCTACATCAAGGCGATTTTAGATCAATCTGGTATCGTGGAGTTGCAACGAAGTCAGTTGGCAGATACCTTTCAGGTTGTTCCTAGTCAGATTAACTATGTGATCAAGACACGCTTTACGGAAAGTAGAGGCTACTTGGTTGAAAGCAAGCGTGGTGGCGGAGGCTACATTCGCATAGGACGGATTGAGTTTTCCAGTCATCATGAAATGCTCCGCGATTTGCTTTACTCAATTGGTGAGCGAGTTAGTCAAGAAATTTATGAAGATATTCTGCAGCTTTTGGTTGAGCAGGAATTGATGACCAAGCAGGAGATGAATTTGCTAGTATCAGTAGCTTTGGATCGCGTTCTAGGAGAAGAAGCTCCAGTCCTTCGTGCTAATATGCTACGACAGGTCATACAAGAGGTAGATAGAAAAGGGAAGTAAGATGAACTATTCAAAAGCATTGAATGAATGTATCGAAAGTGCCTACATGGTTGCTGGCCATTTTGGAGCTCGTTATCTAGAGTCTTGGCACTTGTTGATTGCCATGTCCAATCATAGTTATAGTGTGGCAGGGGCGACTTTAAATGATTATCCATATGAGATGGATCGTTTAGAAGAGGTGGCTTTGGAACTGACTGAAACGGACTATAGCCAGGATGAAACCTTTACGGAGTTGCCGTTTTCTCATCGTCTGCAGGTCCTCTTTGATGAAGCAGAGTATGTAGCGTCAGTGGTCCATGCTAAGGTGCTAGGGACAGAGCACGTCCTCTATGCGATTTTGCATGATGGCAATGCCTTGGCAACTCGTATCTTGGAGAGGGCTGGTTTTTCTTATGAAGACAAGAAAGATCAGGTCAAGATTGCTGCCCTTCGTCGAAATCTAGAAGAACGTGCAGGTTGGACTCGTGAAGACCTCAAGGCTCTACGCCAACGCCATCGTACAGTAGCTGACAAGCAAAATTCTATGGCTAATATGATGGGAATGCCCCAGACTCCGAGCGGTGGTCTCGAGGACTATACGCATGATTTGACAGAGCAAGCGCGCTCTGGCAAGTTAGAACCAGTCATCGGTCGGGACAAGGAAATCTCCCGTATGATTCAAATCTTGAGCCGGAAGACTAAGAACAACCCTGTCTTGGTTGGGGATGCTGGTGTCGGGAAAACAGCCTTGGCGCTTGGGCTCGCTCAGCGTATTGCTAGTGGTGATGTACCTGCGGAAATGGCTAAGATGCGCGTGTTAGAGCTGGATTTGATGAATGTTGTTGCAGGGACACGTTTCCGTGGTGACTTTGAAGAACGCATGAACAATATCATCAAGGATATTGAAGAAGATGGTCAAGTCATCCTCTTTATTGATGAACTCCACACTATCATGGGTTCTGGGAGCGGAATTGACTCGACTTTGGATGCGGCCAATATCTTGAAACCAGCCTTGGCGCGTGGAACTTTGAGAACTGTTGGTGCGACTACTCAGGAAGAATATCAAAAACATATCGAAAAAGATGCGGCACTTTCTCGTCGTTTCGCCAAAGTGATGATTGAAGAGCCAAGTGTTGCAGACAGCATGATCATTTTGCAAGGTTTGAAGGCGACTTATGAGAAGCACCATCGTGTGCAAATCACAGATGAAGCGGTTGAAACAGCTGTCAAGATGGCCCATCGTTACTTGACTAGTCGTCACTTGCCAGACTCTGCTATCGATCTCTTAGATGAGGCGGCAGCAACAGTGCAAAATAAGGTAAAGCATGTAAAATCAGACGATTCAGGTTTGAGTCCAGCTGACAAGGCCTTAATGGATGGTAAGTGGAAACAAGCTGCTCAACTAATTGCTAAAGAAGAGGAAGTGCCTGTCTATAAAGACTTGGTGACAGAGTCTGATATTTTGACCACCTTGAGTCGTTTGTCAGGTATCCCTGTTCAAAAATTGACGCAAACAGATGCTAAGAAATACTTGAACTTGGAAACAGAACTACACAAACGTGTTATCGGGCAAGATCAAGCTGTTTCAAGCATTAGCCGTGCGATTCGCCGTAATCAGTCAGGAATTCGCAGTCACAAGCGTCCGATTGGTTCCTTTATGTTCCTAGGACCCACAGGTGTCGGGAAGACCGAATTGGCCAAGGCTCTGGCAGAAGTTCTTTTTGACGACGAATCAGCTCTTATCCGCTTTGATATGAGTGAGTATATGGAGAAATTCGCAGCTAGCCGTCTCAACGGAGCTCCTCCGGGCTATGTGGGCTACGAAGAAGGTGGGGAGTTGACCGAGAAGGTTCGTAACAAACCATACTCTGTTCTCCTCTTTGACGAGGTAGAAAAAGCCCACCCAGACATCTTTAATGTTCTCTTACAGGTCTTGGATGATGGTGTCTTGACAGATAGCAAAGGACGTAAGGTTGACTTTTCAAATACCATTATCATCATGACGTCAAACCTTGGTGCGACAGCCCTTCGTGATGATAAAACCGTCGGATTTGGAGCTAAGGACATTCGTTTTGACCAGGAAAATATGGAAAAACGCATGTTTGAAGAGTTGAAAAAGGCTTATAGACCTGAGTTTATCAACCGTATTGATGAAAAGGTGGTCTTCCATAGCCTTTCTAGCGACCATATGCAGGAAGTGGTGAAGATTATGGTTAAACCTTTAGTGGCAAGTTTGGCTGAAAAAGGTATTGACTTGAAATTACAAGCTTCCGCACTGAAATTGCTGGCAAATCAAGGATATGACCCAGAGATGGGAGCTCGTCCACTTCGCAGAACCCTGCAAACAGAAGTGGAAGACAAGTTGGCAGAACTTCTTCTTAAGGGAGATTTAGTGGCAGGCAGCACACTTAAGATTGGTGTAAAAGCAGGCCAGTTAAAATTTGATATTGTATAAAAATGGAGAATCAGGAGAAATCTTGATTCTCTTTTTTGCAGCCTTTTTATAAAAAACGATAAAAAACTATTGACAAAACAAAAATATAGTTTATAATAAAAACATAGAAAACAAAAATATTAAAAATTATAAAAAGGAAATGCGTTTATGAAAAAGAAAACAGCAGTGGTATTTGGGACCTTTGCCCCTCTTCATCAAGGGCATATCGATCTGATCCAGCGAGCGAAGCGTCAGTGTGACCAGGTCTGGGTAGTCGTTTCAGGCTACGAGGGAGACCGAGGGGAGCAGGTAGGTTTAAGTCTTCAAAAACGATTTCGCTATATTCGAGAGGCTTTTCGAGATGATGAGTTAACCTCTGTCTGCAAGTTGGATGAGACTAATCTTCCCCGTTACCCTATGGGCTGGCAGGAGTGGTTGAATCAGATGTTAGCGGAGATTTCCTATGATGAAACTCAGCAAGAACTAATCTTCTTTGTGGGAGAACGTGACTACCAGCAAGAATTATCTAATCGCGGTTTTGAGACTGTTTTACAAGAAAGAAAGTTTGGTATCTCAGCGACTATGATTCGAGAAAATCCAAGCAAATATTGGAAATATATTGCTCAACCCTTCCGACGTCAGTTTACAAAGAAAGTGTTGATTATGGGAAGTGCCAGCAATGGGAAGACCACTCTAGCCAAGGATTTGGCAAGGTATTACGATGCACCCGTCAGTCTGGAATACGCACGTGAGTACCAGATTAAAAATAACGTCCGCGACGATGAATTGACTCCAAAGGATTACTATTACCTCCTGTTGGGCCAGTATGATCAGACCTCCAAGTTAATCGATAGCAATGCCAATCGAGGCCTAGTGATAGCCGATACCAACTCCTTAGTAACCAAGGGCTACTATGATTATTACATGGAGACTGAGGACCAAGGGGACTTATCAGGAGAAACCTTTGACAATCTCTTTGTCTCGATCTTGGCTAAGGAAAAATGGGACTTGATTCTCTTTGTGCAACCTGTCGGATCCTATGTCAATGATGGGTTTAGAGATATGACCATGGCAGAAGACCATATTCGTCATAGTTTTTCCCAGCATTTGGACCAGATGAGAGAGCGATATTTAACCAACATTCCTTTAGTTTATCTAGCAGAAAATTATCTAGGAAATTATGAAGCAGCAAAAGTGGCTATTGATGCCATTTACCAAGCAGATTAGGAGAAAAATATGAAAAAACTAACTGAAAAAATCACACAATTTATCGAAAATTTTAAAAATGTCCATGCCGAAGCCCGTAAGATTGGTTTTGCAGGAACCATGTGCTTGCTCTGGAAAGATCTCTTTGTTGGTCGCAGTCTTTTCCAGTGGTTGTATCTCATTGCCTTGTCAAGTGTTCCCTTGATCTTGGAATTTACGCAAAATACGGAAAGTCATGACTGGTTGAGCTTGTTTGCATCTTGGACGGGGATTGTCTGTGTTATCTTGGTGGCAGAAGGGCGTGCAAGTAATTATCTCTTTGGGGCTATTAACTCAGCAATCTATTTGATTTTGGCCATGAATGCGACTTTTTATGGCGAAGTTTTGACGACCGTTTACTTCTTTGTCATGCAGCCGATTGGCCTCTATGCTTGGCTGTCCAACCGTATTAATGACCAAGGAAAAGCAGAAGAATCTCACTTTGAAGCTAAGAAATTATCTGTGCTTGACTGGCTTAAGTACTTGGCTTTGACTGCTATCATTTGGATTGGTATGGGCTTGGCTTACCAAAGTATCCATAGTGCTCGCCCTTTCCGTGATAGTGTTACCGATGCGACCAATGGTGTTGGTCAGCTCTTGATGACACGTCTCTACCGTGAGCAATGGATTTTCTGGATTGCAACCAATCTCTTTAGTATTTACCTCTGGTGGGGTGAAAATATCCACATCCAAGGGATGTACTGGGTTTACACTCTCAATAGTCTAGTAGGTTGGTACCAATGGACCAAGGCAGTTCGTAAGGAGGCGTAGAATGACGGACACGATGATTCCAGCAGGGATGACAGAGAGAGAATATTTTGAAATCCATGCCAGTCAGGAGGAGTTTTTAGACTGGTACTACAAGCAGGAACTCCCTCAATACGAAAAACCAAGTGTGACGGTGGATATGGTAGCCTACTGCTTTGTCGAAGGAAAGATCAAGCTCTTATTAATTCGTCGCAAGGCTCACCCTTATCAAAATTGTTTGGCTCTGGTTGGAGGATTTATGGACAAGGGTGAAGATGCTGCGCATGCCTGTCAGCGTGAGGTGAGAGAAGAAGTCAATCTCGATCTTCCTTTAGAAAAAATCGAGCAATTGATGACCGTATCGACTCCCGGTCGTGATCCTCGGGGGTGGACTGTGACCATCGCCCACTTGGTGTATTTGCCTAGTCGAGCACTTGATTTGGTGCAAGCAGGGGATGATGCTAAGGATGTGGTTTTTGTAGATGTCGATTTTCAGACAAGCAAATGCTACCTAGAGGGGGTTGAGCTGGAGGAGCAAGCCTTCGCTTTTGACCATTATGCCATTATTCAAGAATCCATCAAACGAATCCAAGGACGACTTGACTGGAATCCGACCTTCCTCTATCTGCTAGAGGAGGAGTTCACTGTCTACGAGGGAACCGAACTGGTCAATCTCATCAACCCAGGTCGACCAATCGTCAGCAATAACTTTCTCGTAAAATACGGCGAATATGTAGAAGAAGTCGGACTCAAAAGAGTGCCTAAAAAGAAACCAAGAAAAACCTATCGATTGAAATAAAAAGCGAGGTCGGGAACTTTGTCCTGACCTCTTTGTTTGCCTTTATTAGTTTACTTTGCTGTTGCGACTGTTTTTATGAATGGCTATTTTTCTTAGAATTGCTCAACAAGTGAGTAAAGAAGTCTTTGTATCGATACTTGAGATAGTTCTCATGGAGGAATAACAAAGCGATATAGACAATCAAAAAGATTGTAGTCAGATAGAAGACATCAAATGCAGTTCGCGCATAGTAAGTGGTTGATTGATAAGAGCTAATAGCTCCCAAAATTAACCAAAGAAGATACTTGTAATACTCATTTGGCATAAGAGTGTACCTCCTATATTCTATTTTAATGTTATTATATCCATTTATTCGACGAAATACAAGCGATTACAAAAAATTCAAATTTTTAATAGGAAAATCTTCTGTTTTTCTGTTTTATTACAAAAAGATTTCTTAACATTCCAAAAATATTACAAAGGAGTAGAAAAATGAAAAAGAAAACCTATATCAAATTGATGGCAGCGACTGTATTGGCTTCTACCTTGCTATTAGGAGCTTGTGGAAATAAAAAGGAAACAACTCAAGCAAGCAGTTCTGCTAAGACAAGCCAATCATCAAGTTCTAAAGCAGCTTCTTCTAGCAAAGAAAGCAAGACTCAGAAGTCCTCAAGTTCAGTTTCATCTGAAAAGTCCAAGACATCTACTGACCAGTCTGTAGCAACTGCGACACCATCAGAAGCAACACCTGCACCAGAGCAAAGACAAGGCCAAGAAGTGTCTAATCAACAGGCAGCTAGTCAACAAACTCCTGCTCAGACTCCTTCAACTCAACAGGCTTCTCAAGCCCAGTCTAACCAATCAAGCTATGACCCAACAACTGACCGCAAACTTCAAGACAAACAAGCAGAGCAAAATAAACGCTACAAGGGTGTTTTAACTATGGTAGACGGTGATTTCTCAGCTGCAGCGGGCAACTGGAAGGGTGCCAATGGCGAAACCATTACAGTTTCATCAGGTGGTCAATTCACAGTAGAATCTGCTGATGGAAAGAAAGAAAACTACTCTATCAGAGGTTATTCTTATACTCTTGATGATGGCAAGTATAATGCCAAAATCGGTGGAGGAAAAGTCATCCAAATTACAACAGGAGCGGATGGCAAGGTTTCCAGTGTTGCTTTGAGTCAATAATAACGCTCAGTATTTGAATTTTTACAACCAAAGAAAATCCGTCAGCTCAATAAGAGTTGACGGATTATTTTATACTTGTACTTGGGTTAAAAATTCTTCTGTAGTAAGAATTTGAGCAAATTCATCTTGTAGAGAAAGGAGATTAATCTCATGGATAGTCTCAGGAGAGATGGGCTGACCGTTTTTGTTAGACAGGGTAAAACTGGCAGTAGCATCTGCTAGTAAGGTGACTTCAAAACCAAGATTTGCTGCCATTCGTGTCGTCGTAGATATACAATGAGGCAGAGTCAAACCAACAACGATTAAATGACAAATCTGATTTTTTCGTAAATAGGTTTCAAGATTTGTTCCAATAAAGGCGCTATTAACCGTTTTTTGAAAGACAGGTTCTGAAGCAAATGGTTCAAATCCACTTTTAAACTCCTGATTTTGTTTGTTATGAAATTGCGACTGGGGATTGTCAGATATGTGTTGAACATGTAAGACTGGAAGAGCGTGTTTACGAAAGTATGCCAGTACCCTCAATGCTTGTTGTTCAGCTTGAGGGTTGTTTCGTTCTCCCCAAATAGGTCTATCGAATGCTTTTTGCATATCGATAATCAGTAGAGCAGTATGAACCATGTTAAACCTTATCCAACTGCAAGAGTGCTTCAATCTCTGCTAGGGTGCTAGCTTGTGAAATGGCTCCACGGAGTTTGGCTGCGCCAGATGTTCCACGGAGGTAGTGAGGAGCGAGTCCACGGAATTCACGAACTGCGACATTTTCCCCTTTGAGGTTAATCAAGCGTTTCAAGTGTTCGTAGGCGATTTTCATCTTGTCCTCAAAAGTCAAATCAGGGAGGATTTCTCCTGTTTCAAAGTAATGGTTGATTTGGTTGAAGAGGTATGGATTTCCCATAGCTGCGCGGCCAATCATGACTGCGTCAGCACCGACTTCTTCGATACGCTGTTTGGCTTCTTGAACTGTACGGATGTCACCGTTGGCGATGAATGGAATCTTGGTCAATGCTTGAGCGACCTTGTGAAGGGTCTCAAGGTCTGCGTGGCCTGTGTACATTTGTTCACGGGTACGTCCATGCATGGCAAGGGCAGAAACACCTGCAGCTTCAGCAGCGAGGGCATTTTCTACTGCAAGAGAAGGGTCAGCCCAGCCGGTACGCATTTTGACGGTAAGGGGGATATCAAGGACAGATTGGACCTTGTTGATGATAGAGTAAATCTTATCTGGATCCTTGAGCCACATAGCGCCAGCTTCGTTCTTCACGATTTTGTTGACAGGGCATCCCATGTTGATATCTACGATATCGGTTTTGGTATTTTCTTGGATGAATTCTGCTGCGCGTGCTAGGCTGTCTTCATCGCTACCAAAGAGTTGGATAGAGACTGGGTTTTCGCCTTCATCGATATGAAGCATGTGTAGGGTTTTTTCGTTGTTGTATTGGATTCCCTTGTCAGAGACCATTTCCATCACAACGAGTCCAGCTCCGAGCTCTTTTGCGATAGTACGAAAGGCTGAGTTGGTCACGCCAGCCATGGGTGCTAAAACGGTACGATTGGGAATCTCAACATTGCCAATCATAAAAGGTGTATTAAGATTTGTCACGAATGAGTTCCTCCAGGTCGTTTTCATCAAAGTTGTAAGTCGTTTGGCAGAATTGACAAGTGATTTCTGCCCCGTGGTCTTCCTCTTTCATTTCCTGTAAGTCTGAGCTTGGGAGGCTAGCAAGAGCGTTCATAAAGCGTTCATGGCTACAGTCACATTGGAAACGGATTTCTTCTTCAGAAAGACGCTTGTAGGCCTCGTCACCGTAGATAGCCTTGAGAAGGGCTTCGATATGGTCTTCACTTTCGAGAAGAGTTGAGATAGCTGGCATTTCTTGGATGCGTTTTTCAAAGCGAGCAATCTCTTCTTCCTTGGCTCCCGGCAAGACTTGAACTAGGAAACCACCTGCAACCTTAACCTTGTCTTCTTCGTCCAAAAGGACATTGAGTCCGACTGCTGAAGGGGTCTGTTGACTTTCAGTCAGGTAAAAGGCAAGGTCTTCACCAATTTCCCCAGAGATGAGGGGAGTCATAGAGTTGTAAGGATTTCCAGTACCGTAGTCTGTGATAACGAGGAATTGACCATTTCCAACAAAAGGTCCAACTAGGACTTCACCAGTTGCAGTCTTTTTGATGTCGACACCAGGATTTTGAACGTAACCTTTGACGTTCCCCTTGGTATCAGCGACGGTGATGATAGCACCTAGAGAGCTAGATCCCAGCACCTTAACCGTTAGTTTAGTATTTCCTTTTTCATTGGCTGCGAGAATCTGGCTAGCGATAAGAGTTCGACCAAGCGCTACTGTTGAGCTAGCTTGGGTTTGGTGTTTTTCTTGAGCAGTGCGGACGGTTTCTGTGCTGTCAAGGACAAAAGCACGAAAGGCTCCGCTTTCTGATATTGTTTTAATAATTTTATCCATAGCTACTATTTTAGCATAAAAATGCCCAAAGGGGGAGCCGTGTGTTTACTGATTTTTAGGATAATAGACTAGGAAATCAGCATGAAAATAAAAAGAGAAACAGATTATTTCAGCATTTGTAAGATTTATGCTATGCTTAAGGTAGAACATGAAAGGGGTAACAAATGTATTTAGGAGATTTGATGGAAAAGGCTGAATCTGGCCAATTTTCAATCCTTTCCTTTCTATTACAAGAGTCTCAGACGACTGTCAAGGCTGTAATGGAGGAAACAGGATTTTCAAAAGCAACCCTAACCAAATATGTCACCCTGCTCAATGACAAGGCTTTGGACAGTGGTTTAGAGCTGAACATCTCCTTAGAAGATGAAAATCTGCGTCTGTCAATCGGTGCAGCTACCAAGGGGAGAGAGATTCGGAGTCTGTTTTTGGAGAATGCTGTTAAATACCAGATTGTGGTCTATCTTCTCTACCACCAACAGTTTTTAGCCCATCAGCTGGCTCAAGAATTGATGATTAGTGAGGCTACGCTTGGTCGCCACTTGGCTAGTTTAAATCAGATTTTGTCAGAATTTGACTTATCCATCCAAAATGGACGGTGGCGAGGTCCAGAGCATCAGATTCGTTACTTCTATTTCTGTCTTTTCCGCAAGGTTTGGTCGAGTCAGGAATGGGAAGGCCACATGCAGAAACCAGAGAGAAAACAGGAGATTGCCACTTTAGAAGAAATCTGCGGTGCAAGCTTGTCTTCGGGCCAGAAATTGGACTTGGTTCTCTGGTCTCACATCAGTCAACAGCGTCTCCGTGTCAATGCCTGTCAGTTTCAAGTCATAGAAGAAAAAATGCGAGGGTATTTTGACAATATTTTCTATCTTCGTTTGCTGAGAAAGGCTCCGTCCTTTTTTGCTGGGCAACACCTTCCTCTAGGAACTGAGGATGGGGAGATGATGATTTTCTTCTCTTTCCTCCTATCTCATCGCATTCTTCCCCTTCATACTATGGAGTATATCCTTGGTTTTGGAGGGCAGTTGGCAGATTTGCTGACGCAATTAATTCAAGAGATGAAGAAGGAGGAGTTGCTAGGTGATTATACAGAGGACCATGTCACCTATGAACTCAGTCAGCTTTGTGCTCAAGTCTATCTATATAAGGGCTATATTTTACAAGATCAGTACAGATACCAGACAGAGAATCGTCATCCCTATTTGCTGATGGAACATGATTTTAGGGGAACGGCAGAGGAGATTTTTCATGCTCTACCTGCCTTTCAGCAGGGGACGGATTTAGATAAGAAAATTCTCTGGGAATGGCTGCAGTTAATCGAATATATGGCTGAAAATGGTGGTCAGCATATGCGGATTGGTCTGGATTTGACATCTGGTTTTCTTGTCTTTTCAAGGATGGCAGCCATTTTGAAACGGTATTTGGAATACAATCGTTTCATTACCATTGAAGCCTATGATCGTACTCGGCATTATGATTTGCTGGTTACCAATAACCCGATTCATAAGAAGGAACAGACACCAGTCTATTATTTAAAAAATGACTTGGATATGGAAGATTTGGCAGCGATTCGTCAGTTATTATTCACTTAAAAGGCTTGGTCGTTCCAGGTCTTTTTGTGAAATTCACACAATCTCCTCACATTTTTTTAAAAATTAAAAAAAGTTGATAAACAAGAAAGCGCTTTATTTTGTATACTAGTAAGTGTAAAGAGGAAACATCCTCAAGATCTTTATCAGGAGGACAGCACATGTCACAAGAAAAATACATCATGGCCATTGACCAGGGGACTACAAGCTCTCGTGCCATTATTTTCAACAAAAAAGGAGAAAAGGTCAGCTCGAGTCAAAAAGAGTTTACCCAGATTTTCCCTCAGGCAGGTTGGGTAGAGCACAATGCCAATGAAATTTGGAACTCAGTCCAGTCAGTTATTGCGGGTGCTTTCATCGAAAGTGGTGTCAAGCCAAATCAAATCGAAGCCATCGGGATTACCAACCAGCGTGAAACAACTGTCGTCTGGGATAAGAAAACAGGGCTCCCTATCTACAACGCTATCGTTTGGCAGTCACGCCAGACAGCACCTTTGGCTGAACAACTAAAAAGTCAAGGTTATGTGGAAAAATTCCATGAAAAGACTGGTTTGATCATCGATGCTTACTTCTCTGCTACCAAGGTTCGTTGGATTTTGGACCATGTAGAAGGCGCTCAAGAGCGAGCAGAAAAAGGGGAATTGCTCTTTGGTACCATCGATACTTGGTTGGTTTGGAAATTGACTGACGGTGCGGCTCACGTGACCGACTACTCAAATGCAGCTCGTACCATGCTTTATAACATTAAAGAACTCAAATGGGATGATGAGATTTTGGAAATCCTCAACATTCCTAAGGCTATGCTTCCAGAAGTTCGTTCTAACTCTGAAATCTATGGCAAGACAGCACCATTCCATTTCTACGGCGGAGAAGTGCCAATCTCAGGTATGGCTGGGGACCAACAGGCAGCCCTCTTTGGACAGTTGGCCTTTGAACCAGGTATGGTTAAAAATACTTACGGGACAGGTTCTTTCATCATCATGAATACTGGTGAAGAGATGCAGTTGTCTGAAAATAACCTATTGACAACGATTGGTTACGGAATCAACGGCAAGGTTTATTATGCCTTGGAAGGTTCTATCTTTATCGCAGGAAGTGCTATTCAGTGGCTTCGTGACGGTCTTCGTATGGTAGAAAATTCACCAGAATCTGAAAAATACGCCCGTGATTCTCACAACAACGACGAAGTTTATGTCGTTCCTGCCTTTACAGGTCTAGGTGCTCCATACTGGAACCAAAATGCTCGTGGTTCTGTCTTTGGTTTGACTCGTGGCACAAGCAAAGAAGACTTTATCAAGGCAACTCTTCAATCTATCGCTTATCAAGTACGTGATATCATCGATACCATGCAAGTGGATGCTCAGACAGCTATCCAAGTCTTGAAAGTAGACGGTGGTGCCGCTATGAACAACTTCCTCATGCAGTTTCAAGCTGACATCTTGGGAATCGACATCGCACGCGCCAAAAACTTGGAAACAACTGCTCTAGGAGCAGCCTTCCTAGCAGGTTTGTCAGTAGGCTACTGGAAGGACTTGGATGAGTTGAAACTCTTGAACGAGACAGGAGAACTCTTTGAGCCATCTATGAACGAATCTCGCAAGGAACAACTTTACAAGGGCTGGAAGAAAGCTGTGAAAGCAACGCAAGTCTTTGCGGAAATCGATGACTAATACTGGAAGAATAAAGCGACTTAGTTAGAAAGTGTGTAAATATGGAATTTTCAAAGAAAACACGTGAATTATCAATAAAAAAAATGCAAGAACGTACCTTGGACCTTTTGATTATCGGTGGGGGAATCACAGGGGCTGGTGTAGCCTTGCAGGCGGCAGCTAGTGGTCTTGAAACTGGTTTGATTGAAATGCAGGACTTCGCAGAAGGAACATCTAGCCGTTCAACTAAATTGGTTCATGGAGGTCTTCGTTACCTCAAACAATTTGACGTGGAAGTGGTGTCAGATACAGTTTCTGAACGTGCAGTGGTTCAACAAATTGCTCCACATATTCCAAAACCAGACCCAATGCTTTTACCAGTTTACGATGAAGATGGAGCGACCTTTAGCCTCTTCCGTCTCAAAGTAGCCATGGACTTGTACGACCTTTTGGCGGGTGTTAATAACACGCCAGCTGCTAACAAGGTCTTGAGCAAGGAAGAAGTCTTGGAACGCCAGCCAAACTTGAAGAAAGAAGGCTTGGTAGGAGGTGGGGTTTACCTTGATTTCCGTAACAACGATGCCCGTCTCGTGATTGAAAACATTAAACGTGCCAATCAAGATGGTGCCCTCATTGCCAACCACGTGAAGGCAGAAGGCTTCCTCTTTGACGAAAGCGGCAAGATTACAGGTGTTGTAGCTCGTGATTTGTTGACAGACCAAGTCTTTGAAATCAAGGCGCGTTTGGTTATCAATACAACAGGTCCTTGGAGCGACAAGGTACGTAATTTGTCCAATAAGGGAACTCAATTCTCACAAATGCGTCCAACTAAGGGAGTGCACTTGGTAGTGGATTCAAGCAAAATCAAGGTTTCACAGCCAGTTTACTTTGACACAGGTTTGGGAGATGGGCGTATGGTCTTTGTTCTCCCACGTGAAAACAAGACTTACTTTGGTACAACGGATACAGACTACACAGGTGATTTAGAACATCCAAAAGTGACGCAGGAAGATGTAGATTATCTACTTGGTATTGTCAACAACCGCTTCCCAGAAGCTAACATCACCATCGATGATATCGAAAGCAGCTGGGCTGGTCTTCGTCCATTGATTGCAGGTAATAGCGCTTCTGACTACAATGGCGGAAATAACGGAACCATTAGCGATGAAAGCTTCAATAGCTTGATTGCGACTGTCGAAGCTTATCTATCGAAAGAAAAAACTCGTGAAGATGTTGAATCTGCTGTTAGCAAGCTTGAAAGCAGTACATCTGAGAAACATTTGGATCCATCTGCAGTTTCACGTGGTTCTAGCTTGGATCGTGATGACAACGGCCTTTTGACCCTTGCTGGTGGAAAAATCACAGACTACCGTAAGATGGCTGAAGGAGCTATGGAGCGCGTGGTTGACATCCTCAAAGCAGAATTTGACCGTAGCTTTAAACTAATCAACTCTAAGACTTACCCTGTTTCAGGTGGAGAATTGAATCCAGCAAATGTGGACTCAGAAATCGAAGCCTTTGCGCAACTTGGAGTTTCACGTGGCTTGGATAGCAAGGAAGCTCACTATCTAGCAAATCTTTACGGTTCAAATGCACCGAAGGTCTTTGCCCTTGCTCACAGCTTGGAACAAGCGCCAGGACTCAGCTTGGCAGACACCTTGTCCCTTCACTATGCAATGCGCAATGAGTTGACTCTTAGCCCAGTTGACTTCCTTCTTCGTCGTACCAACCACATGCTCTTTATGCGTGATAGTTTGGATAGTATCGTTGAGCCAGTCTTGAATGAAATGGGACGCTTCTATGACTGGTCAGAAGAAGAAAAAGCAGGCTATCGTGCGGATGTCGAAGCAGCTCTTGCTAACAATGATTTAGCAGAATTAAAAAATTAAGAAAAAGGAAAAGAGGTGGAGGGGAGCATTCCGTGTCGCCCGCCCCTTCTTTTTAATGGAGACAGAAAGATGATGAATGAATTATTTGGAGAATTTTTGGGGACTTTAATCCTGATTCTTCTAGGAAATGGTGTTGTTGCAGGTGTGGTTCTTCCCAAAACCAAGAGCAACAGTTCAGGTTGGATTGTGATTACTATGGGTTGGGGGATAGCGGTTGCAGTTGCGGTCTTTGTATCTGGCAAGCTCAGTCCAGCTCATTTAAACCCAGCTGTGACCATCGGTGTGGCCTTGAAAGGTGGCTTACCTTGGGCATCAGTATTCCCTTATATCCTAGCCCAGTTCGCAGGGGCTATGCTCGGTCAGATTTTGGTTTGGTTGCAATTTAAACCACACTATGAAGCAGAAGAAAATGCAGGCAATATCCTAGCAACCTTCAGTACTGGTCCAGCCATCAAGGATACAGTTTCTAACTTGATCAGTGAAATCCTTGGTACCTTTGTTTTGGTATTGACAATCTTTGCTTTGGGTCTTTACGATTTTCAGGCAGGTATCGGAACCTTTGCAGTAGGGACTTTGATTGTCGGTATCGGTCTATCACTTGGTGGGACAACAGGCTATGCCTTGAACCCTGCGCGTGATCTTGGCCCTCGTATCATGCACAGCATCTTGCCAATTCCAAACAAGGGAGACGGAGACTGGTCTTATGCTTGGATTCCAGTTGTAGGACCTGTTATCGGTGCAGCCTTGGCCGTGCTTGTATTCTCACTTTTCTAATTTAGAAAACAATTATTTTGATAGAGCTTGGGCAAGAGACCAATTTCAGCAAAAAATGAAGTAAATCTTCTCATAATAAAACGCACCATATCAAGTTTTTCAACACCTGATATGATGCGTTTTTCTGATTTTTAAGACTTTTCCCAGTCTCTTTTTCGATTGAAGATGTAAGTATTCTAATAACTAACTTCTTAGTACTAGCCAACAACGATAATCATAATTCCTCCTAAAATTAGGAATAATAAAGGCAATAGTTTTTGTTTTTTCATGTGAAATACCTCGCTTTTGTTTTCTTCTATTTTATGCTAAAATATTAAAAATCAAAAACTGTTCCCATATATGCTTGTTGGAGAGATATTATGAAAAAATTTGGAGAAATTTTTAAAAAGTTTCGAGAATCTAGAGGGTTTCGCTTAAAAGATGTCGAAAAAGCTGGTATATCAACATCGCAGCTCTCACGTTTTGAAAAGGGAGAGACTGATTTAACCATTTCAAAATTTATGGCTATTTTGGATGAAATTAACATGCCTATTGATGAATTTATGTATGCTGTTCATGATTTTCATCGTGATGAACTGAACGAACTCTTATCAAAGATTAGGCATTTTGTATCAAATCACGATGTTGATGGGTTGAAAAAATTACTTTATTCTCAGATGGAGTCAGATTCTAAACAGGGGAAATTTTATAAGCTTAACATTATTTTATTAAAAATTCGTTTACAAGATTTATCGGGAGAAGCTTATTATTCTAGTGATGATTTATCTTATCTAACTGATTATCTCTTTAGTGTTGAATATTGGGGACACTATGAATTATTGATTTTTTCAAATACGTTAGATGTCCTAAAACACGATGTCTTCATGCTTTTGGCTAGAGAGATGTCTAGACGTTCTGATTTTTATAAAGAAATTCCTAATAATAGACGATTGATTTCATCTATGCTATTAAACGGATATATCACATGTATTGAAAGAGGAAAATTTCTTGATGCTTTATATTTTGAAAAACAACTGAATCAATGCTTTTTCACCGAGATAGAAATTTATGAACGGTTGGTGTTTCAGTATGCACAACATCTGTATCGATACAAAAAAGAGATGGATTGTAAAGCAATTATTGAAATGAGGAAGTGTATTGGAGCAATGAAATTAGCGGGAAGTAACCATTTGGCAAAGAATTATGAAAGGCACTTAGAAAAAATTTTAGCAGATAAAGGGTAGTGTGCAGATATGGGAAAGGAAGTATCTCGAAATAATATTTTGGTAGAATTGTCTTTAGAAATTTCAATTACGGTTGTTTTATCAGTTCATTGTATTTGAGTGATAGGATTTTTCGAAGTTGTCACCATAATTATGAATTTTGAGGTATTTAATATGCAAGTTCTATCTCCATATATTTTAAGAAAGAAAAGTGAAACAGGAGAATTATTCTTCAATAGTAACAATAATTATTCTTAATAAACAGCATCATATATAGGTTAATTAAATTATTGTATAGTCTCAGTTGGAGTTAATTTATTTATAACTTTTAGACTGAGGCTTTTATATCTATTCGCTTTCTTTTAGATAGGCTTATTTATGAAATTTCTAAAATACATTAAAACTAATATTTTTATCTATTTTTTAATAGGAGTACTTTTGAATAGCGGGATGGCTCTAATAAAGCCATTGTTATTGGATAAGCTATTGAATATTCGTGAAGATCAACTTACAATTGGTACAATTTCATACTTTGTTTTATATGGCCTGTGTCTGCACCTGTTTTTTTATAGCACGATGTTGCTAGCAAATTTTGTCAGTAATAATCTGCAGCGTCATCTGCAAATTCGTTTAAAAGATCAGCTTATTAAGAAACTATTTTTGAAAGAAAATGTTGTATATGATGAAAAAGTTTCAATTGTTACACAAGATATGGAACTGCTCTATAATCGCTTCTTTTTACCCCTGGATATGATAGTTGGAAGAGTTTTTATACTTTGTACAACGATTGTTTTTATTTTGGTGCAAAATTTTTGGCTTGGTCTTGTTTTTATCGTGTTCTCTTTTCTTCGACCATTACCTCAATGGGTAATGAATAATCGTTTAATGAAAAGTGGTGCAAATTTTTCGGAAATGCAAAAAGCTTTTCATCTATCTGTAGGAGATTTTTTTAAGGGAGCAGATACGATATATTTTTATGGTGCTAGTAAAGAAAACTTTGCTAAGATGAGAAAAAACAACGAGTGTTACGAGAATGCTCGTTGGAAAAATGAATGGACTAGCAATGTCGTTTATTTTTTCAATGGTCCTTTAGAGTTCCTTAGTCAGGTACTACCTCTTGCACTTGGTCTTTTATTACAAAAGAGTGGTATAGAGTTAACAACAGCTAGTTTGGTCTCTATGTATATAGCTACAATGAATCTTAGCGGACCTATTCAAAGAATTATGTATAGCATATCTGATATACAGCGATCGCAAACAGTGAAAGAAAAAATATTTTCATTATTGGAAGAATCTTGTTTAGAAACATCATATCCGACAGTCGAATCTTTAGCTGAGCTAGTTTTGGAGGGCGTTTCAAAACAGGTTGGAGAGCAAGTGCTCTTTTATGATTTGTCACTTAGATTAACTAAGCCAAGTAAAGTTTTAATAAAGGGAGCTAGTGGTATCGGAAAATCAACTCTCCTACAATTGGTAGCAGGAAAGATAAGTCCGAATAGTGGTAGAATTATCGTACGTGATAAATCAGGTCGAGAATTTACTCATTATCAAGGGAATGTTGCTTATATCTCTTAGAATCCATTTTTCAGACATGGGACAATCCGAGAAAATTTAACATTAGGACAGGAGATTTCAGATAAAGAATTACTCTGTTGCCTAGAACAAGTTGGTTTAACGAATGAAATCACCAATATCTTGGATTATCAACTGGTAAATAATGGAGAAAACATTTCAGGTGGACAACGTTTACGACTTGAATTAGTTCGCTGTCTGCTTCGACAAAAAGACATTGTGTTGGCGGATGAGGTTACATCATCCTTAGACAAGGACAATGCATATCAAGTGCGCCAGTTACTTTTGCAGTTGCCTATCATTTTGATTGAAGTTGCTCATCATATTGATTCAGAAACGGTTTATAATCAAGTAATTGATTTGGGAAAATATAGAATAAAATAAATAGACTTGTTCGGCATCTTGCTAGATATAATATATATGCTATATTATGTATTGTTTTAGCTGATTTAAAGATGTGAAAACTAAAAACTATGGCTAAGTTGGAATGTTAAAAATTCAATTTCTGACCACCTAATCTTGTGTCAAATAGTTATCAAACAAAGTCTACTCTACCATTTATCAGTTAAATATTTTTATGTTATGGGAGCGTTACATGTCTAATTCATTTGTCAAGTTGTTAGTCTCTCAATTGTTTGCAAATTTAGCAGATATTTTCTTTAGAGTAACAATCATTGCTAACATATACATTATTTCAAAATCAGTAATTGCCACATCACTAGTTCCTATTTTAATAGGAATATCCTCTTTTGTTGCAAGTCTTTTAGTTCCTTTAGTTACTAAAAGGTTAGCGCTAAATAGGGTTTTATCTTTATCTCAATTTGGAAAGACTATATTATTAACGATACTGGTAGGAATGTTTACCGTAATGCAATCAGTAGCGCCTTTGGTGATCTATCTATTTGTTGTTGTAATTTCCATATTAGATGGTTTTGCAGCACCTGTTTCCTATGCTATTGTGCCACGCTATGCGACCGATTTGGGCAAGGCTAACTCAGCCTTGTCAATGACTGGTGAAGCTGTTCAGTTAGTGGGTTGGGGATTAGGTGGACTCTTGTTTGCAACAATTGGTCTCTTACCTACCACGTTTATCATTTTAATCTTGTATATCATTTCTAGCTTTCTGATGTTATTTCTTCCTAAGGCTGAAGTGGAGGTGTTAGAGTCAGAAACTAATCTTGAAATTTTGCTCAAAGGTTGGAAGTTAGTTGCTAGGGATCCTAGATTAAGACTTTTTGTATCAGCAAATTTATTTGAAATTTTCTCAAATACGATTTGGGTTTCGTCTATCATACTTGTCTTTGTAACTGAGTTATTAAATGAAACGGAAAGTTACTGGGGATATTCTAATACAGCATATTCTATCGGGATTATAATTAGTGGCTTAATTGCTTTTAGACTATCTGAAAAGTTTCTTGCTGCTAAATGGGAAAGTATTCTTTTTTCTCTTGTAGCCATGGCAATAGTGACACTGACTATTCTATATTTTCCAAACGCACAGATGTTTTTAGTATTTTCAGCTTTAGTTGGTATGTTATCGCAACTAAAAGAAGTTCCTGAAAGTGTATTTCTTCAGGAAACAGTAGAGGAAAATAACTTGGTTAATGTCTATTCCGTTCTTGAAGTGATTTCGACATTAGCATTTTCAGTATTTGTTTTGCTAATGAGCTATATTACTGAAAATTTTGGTATTAGCATCAGTTTTTGGCTATCGGCCATTTGTCTGATGATAGAGGCTATTTTAATCTATATCAGACGAGATTATTTTAAATGAGAGACTGGTTAAAAAGTATTTAAAGTCAGAAAAGCGCATAGTATCAGGTGTTGAAACTTGATATTGTGCGTTTTATTATGGAAAGATTTACTTCATTTTCTACTGAAATGGAGTTTTACCTAGACTTATCTATTTAAAATATTCATAGAAAAACCGCATAATCCTTAAAATAAACTGAAATCTACTGAAAACATATGGTAAACAATTGAAAAAATACTATATAAAGTGGTACAATGGTAGAAAAAATAAGCTAGTAAGAATTACTCTTATTTTAGCGAAAAATTACAGAAATGAATGGTTTTTCTTGATGAAACAGAGAAAAGAATTGTACCTCTTTCTTGGTCGGACAGCCTTGTATTTTCTTATCTTTCTAGGGCTGCTTTACTTCTTTAGCTATCTTGGTCAGGGTCAAGGAAGCTTTATCTATAATGAATTTTAACTTGAAGGAGAATCCCTATTGTGTCAAATAAACCAATAGCAGATATGATTGAAACCATTGAGCATTTTGCTCAGACCCAGCCTAGCTATCCTGTTTATAATGTTTTAGGGCAGGAACACACTTATGGCGATTTAAAGGCTGATTCGGATAGTTTGGCTGTAGCCATTGACCAACTAGGCTTGCCTGAGAAGTCTCCTGTGGTCGTTTTTGGTGGCCAAGAATATGAAATGTTGGCAACTTTTGTAGCCTTGACTAAGTCAGGTCATGCCTACATTCCAATTGATAGTCATTCAGCCTTGGAGCGTGTTTCGGCTATTTTAGAAGTGGCAGAGCCAAGCTTGATTATTGCCATTTCAGACTTTCCATTGGAGCAGGTTTCGACACCGATAATGAATCTAGATCAGGTTCAAGAAGCCTTTGCTCAAGGGACCAGCTATGAAATCACGCATCCAGTCAAGGGAGATGATAATTACTACATTATCTTTACTTCTGGTACAACTGGTAAGCCTAAGGGAGTGCAGATTTCCCATGACAATCTCCTCAGCTTTACCAACTGGATGATTACAGACAAGGAATTTGCGACGCCAAGTCGTCCGCAAATGCTGGCTCAGCCACCTTATTCTTTTGACCTGTCTGTCATGTACTGGGCACCGACCTTGGCACTTGGTGGGACACTTTTCGCTCTTCCATCTGCCATTACACAGGACTTTAAGCAACTCTTTGCGACCATCTTTTCATTGCCAATCGCTATCTGGACTTCAACACCGTCTTTTGCAGATATGGCTATGTTATCTGAGGATTTCAACAGCGAGAAAATGCCTGGCATTACGCATTTCTACTTTGATGGCGAAGAATTGACGGTCAAAACAGCTCAAAAACTGCGCGAGCGTTTCCCAAATGCCCGTATTATCAATGCTTACGGTCCAACAGAAGCGACAGTAGCCCTGTCAGCTGTTGCTGTGACAGACGAGATGTTGGCGACTCTCAAACGCCTTCCAATCGGCTATACCAAGGCTGATTCTCCGACCTTTATCATTGATGAAGAAGGCAATAAACTGCCAAATGGCGAACAGGGAGAAATCATTGTTTCTGGGCCAGCTGTTTCAAAAGGCTATATGAACAATCCAGAAAAAACAGCGGAAGCCTTCTTTGAATTTGAAGGACTGCCAGCCTATCACACAGGAGATGTGGGAACCATGACAGATGAAGGCTTGCTTCTCTACGGAGGACGCATGGACTTCCAGATTAAGTTCAACGGTTATCGCATTGAGCTAGAAGATGTCTCTCAAAATCTCAACAAGTCTCGTTATATCGAGTCTGCTGTCGCTGTTCCGCGCTATAACAAAGACCACAAGGTGCAAAATCTATTGGCTTATGTCATCTTAAAAGATGGTGTTCGTGAACAGTTTGAGCGTGATATCGATATTACCAAGGCTATCAAGGAAGATTTAACAGATATCATGATGTCCTATATGATGCCGTCTAAATTCCTTTACCGAGACAGTTTGCCACTGACTCCAAATGGGAAAATTGACATCAAAGGATTGATTAACGAGGTGAATAAGAGATGATGGAGTTCTTTCAACAGCTTCCTCATTTAGAGCCATACGGCAATCCTCAGTATTTTGTCTATGTGATTGCTGCGACATTGCCCATCTTTATCGGTCTCTTTTTCAAGAAACGCTTTGCCTGGTATGAAGTGCTGGTTAGCCTCTTCTTTATCGTCACCATGTTGGTAGGTGGGAAGACCAATCAATTGGTTGCTTTGGGTATTTACCTTTGCTGGGAAATATTGCTCGTGCTCTTCTACAAGCATTATCGAAAAAGCAAGGATGGCAAGTGGGTCTTCTATCTAGTTAGCTTTCTATCCCTCCTTCCGATTATCTTTGTCAAGGTGCAGCCAGCTATCAATGGAACGCAGTCTTTGCTTGGATTCTTGGGAATTTCTTACCTGACCTTTCGTTCGGTTGGAATTATCATCGAGCTGAGAGATGGAGTGATTAAGGATTTTACCCTCTGGGAATTCCTTCGTTTCCTTCTCTTCATGCCGACTTTTTCAAGTGGCCCAATCGATCGCTTTAAGCGTTTTAATGAAAATTATCAGACCATTCCTGAGAGGGATGAGTTGATGGATATGCTGGATGAATCTGTTCGCTATATCATGTGGGGATTTTTGTACAAGTTTATCCTAGCTCATGTTTTAGGAGAGACCTTGTTGCCTCCTTTGAAGAATCTAGCCCTGCAGTCAGGTGGTTTCTTTAACCACTATGCCTTGGCAGTTATGTATACTTTTGGTCTGGAGCTCTTCTTTGACTTTGCAGGTTATTCTATGTTTGCCTTAGCCATTTCAAATTTGATGGGAATTCGTAGCCCTATCAACTTTAATAAGCCCTTTTTATCAAGGGATTTAAAGGAATTTTGGAATCGTTGGCATATGAGTCTCTCTTTCTGGTTCCGTGACTTTGTCTTTATGCGAATGGTCATGGTGTTGACCAGAAAGAAGGTCTTTAAAAATCGCAATGTAACCTCAAGTGTGGCCTACATTGTAAATATGCTGATTATGGGATTTTGGCATGGAGTGACTTGGTACTATATCGCCTATGGACTCTTTCATGGACTGGGCTTGGTCATCAATGATGCCTGGGTTCGTAAGAAAAAAACGCTCAATAAGGAACGGAAAAAAGCAGGGAAGCCTGCTCTACCTGAGAATCGCTGGATTCAGTTGCTTGGCATGGTTGTCACCTTCCATGTCGTCATGCTGTCATTCTTAATCTTTTCTGGGTTTTTGAATGATTTATGGTTTAAAAAATAAAGGAAATAAAATATGGATATCAAATCAGAAGTTATCGAAATTATTGATGAGTTGTTTATGGAAGATGTTTCTGACATGATGGATGAAGATCTTTTTGATGCAGGTGTCTTGGATAGTATGGGAACGGTTGAGTTGATTGTGGAGATTGAAAACCGTTTTGACATTCGTGTCCCTGTAACTGAGTTTGGTCGTGATGATTGGAATACAGCTAATAAAATCATAGCTGGTATTGTGGAGCTACAAAATGCTTAAACGCTTATGGATGATCTTCGGGCCGGTCTTGATAGCTGGTTTGTTGGTTTTTCTGCTCATTTTCTTTTATCCTACTGAGATGGGTCATAATATAGGGGCTGAAAAGCGTTCAGCGGTGGCTACTACTATCGATAGTTTTAAGGAGCGAAGTCAAAAGGTCAGAGCCCTATCTGATCCAAATATGCGTTTTGTTCCTTTCTTTGGCTCTAGTGAATGGCTTCGTTTTGACGGTGCTCATCCTGCGGTATTAGCTGAGAAATACAATCGCTCCTACCGTCCTTATCTTTTAGGACAGAGGGGAGCTGCATCGCTTAACCAGTATTTTGGAATGCAACAGATGTTGCCACAACTGGAGAATAAACAAGTTGTGTATGTTATCTCACCCCAGTGGTTCAGTAAAAATGGCTATGAGCCAGCAGCCTTTCAGCAGTATTTTAATGGAGACCAGTTGACCAGTTTTCTGGAGCATCAATCTGGAGATCAGGCTAGTCAATATGCAGCAACTCGCTTGCTACAACAGTTCCCAAACGTAGCTATGAAGGATCTGGTTCAGAAGTTGGCAAGCAAAGAAGAATTATCGACGGCAGACAATGAAATGATTGAATTATTGGCTCGGTTTAATGAACGCCAAGCTTCCTTTTTTGGACAGTTTTCAGTTAGAGGCTATGTCAACTACGATAAGCATGTAGTTAAGTATTTAAAGACCTTGCCAGACCAGTTTTCTTATCAAGCTATAGAAGATGTCGTTAAAGCAGATGCTGAAAAGAATACTTCCAATAATGATCTGGGAATGGAAAATTATTTCTATAATACGCAGATCAAGAAGGATTTGAAGAAATTAAAGGACTCTCAGAAAAGCTTTACCTATCTCAAGTCGCCAGAGTATAATGACTTGCAGTTGGTTTTAACACAGTTTTCTAAATCTAAGGTAAACCCGATTTTTATCATTCCACCTGTTAATAAAAAATGGATGGACTACGCTGGTCTACGAGAGGATATGTACCAACAAACGGTGCAAAAGATTCGCTACCAGTTAGAAAGTCAAGGTTTTACCAATATAGCAGATTTTTCTAAGGATGGCGGGGAGCCTTTCTTTATGAAGGACACCATTCACCTTGGTTGGTTGGGTTGGTTGGCTTTTGACAAGGCAGTTGATCCTTTCCTATCCAATCCCACACCAGCTCCGACTTACCATCTGAATGAGCGCTTTTTCAGCAAAGATTGGGCGACTTATGATGGAGATATCAAGGAATTTCAATAGATAATAGTATGGAAGAGTTCAAGAATGAAGCCTATTTTCACGTTTTTTCTTGACTCTTTTTTTGCTTGTGATATAATTAACTGGTAAATGAAGTTTCAAAGAATAGTATTTTTCTCTTAAAAAAGAGAAGTCCAAAAGGAAAGGAGTCAGATATGAGACAGCTAGCAAAGGATATCGATGCCTTTTTGAATGAGGTGATTTTGCAGGCAGAAAATCAGCATGAAATCCTAATAGGTCATTGCACTAGCGAGGTGGCCCTGACCAATACTCAGGAGCATATTCTCATGCTTTTGTCAGAGGAATCTTTAACAAATTCAGAGTTGGCTCGTCGTCTCAATGTCAGTCAGGCAGCAGTTACCAAGGCCATTAAGTCTTTGATCAAGGAAGGAATGTTGGAAACATCTAAAGATCCTAAGGATGCGCGTGTGATTTTTTATCAATTGACTGACTTGGCTCGTCCAATTGCTGAGGAGCACCATCATCACCATGAGCATACACTTTTAACCTATGAACAAGTGGCGACTCAGTTTACTCCAAATGAACAAAAAGTGATTCAGCGGTTTTTGACTGCTTTAGTAGGAGAAATCAAATAATGAGATACATTACGGTAGAGGATTTGTCCTTCTATTATGATAAGGAACCTGTTCTTGAACATATCAATTATAGTGTTGATAGTGGGGAATTTGTTACCTTGACGGGGGAGAATGGGGCAGCTAAGACGACACTCATCAAGGCCAGTCTTGGAATCCTCCAACCACGCATTGGTAAGGTAACCATTTCAAAGACAAATACACAAGGCAAGAAATTGAGAATAGCCTATCTTCCCCAACAGATTGCCAGTTTTAATGCAGGTTTTCCAAGTACGGTTTATGAATTTGTCAAGTCGGGCCGCTACCCGCGAAAAGGTTGGTTCCGTCGCTTGAATGCTCATGATGAGGAGCATATCAAGGCCAGTCTGGATTCAGTTGGCATGTGGGAACACAGAGACAAACGCTTGGGGTCTCTCTCTGGAGGACAAAAGCAGCGAGCGGTGATTGCACGTATGTTTGCTTCTGACCCAGATGTGTTTATCCTAGATGAGCCGACAACGGGTATGGATGCAGGAAGTAAAAATGAATTTTACGAACTGATGCACCACAGCGCTCATCACCATGGTAAGGCTGTTTTGATGATTACCCATGACCCTGAAGAAGTTAAGGACTATGCAGACCGCAATATTCATCTAGTTCGTAACCAAGACTCGCCATGGCGTTGTTTCAATGTTCATGAGAATGATCAGGAGGTGGGCCATGCTTAGTTTATTATCTTATGACTTTATGCAGCGTGCCTTTCTGGCTGTTATTGCTATGAGTCTTTTCTCGCCAGTATTAGGAACCTTCCTAATCTTGCGCCGTCAGAGTTTGATGAGTGATACCCTCAGCCACGTCTCGCTTTCGGGTGTAGCCTTTGGTCTGGTACTAGGGATTTCTCCGACTATTTCTACGATTGCCATTGTCTTGATTGCGGCGGTCTTTCTGGAGTATCTCCGTACGGTTTACAAGAGCTTTATGGAAATCGGGACAGCTATCCTCATGTCGACAGGTTTGGCTGTTTCTCTGATTGTCATGAGTAAGGGGAAAAGTTCTAGTTCTATGAGCTTGGACCAGTATCTTTTTGGCTCGATTGTGACTATCAGCGAAGAGCAGGTCATTTCCCTCTTTGTCATTGCGGCGGTTGTTCTGATTTTGACTTTCCTCTTCCTTCGTCCAATGTATATCTTGACCTTTGATGAGGATACGGCTTTTGTGGATGGCTTGCCTGTTCGTACCATGTCTATTCTTTTTAACATGGTGACAGGGGTGGCTATTGCTCTTATGATTCCTGCAGCAGGAGCTCTTCTGGTATCGACCATTATGGTCTTGCCAGCTAGTATTGCCCTGCGTCTGGGGAAAAACTTTAAATCGGTTATGCTGCTTGCCAGTGCGATTGGATTTTTGGGAATGGTGGCAGGACTTTACATTTCCTACTATGCAGAAACACCTGCAAGTGCAAGTATTACTATTATTTTTGTAACTGTTTTCTTGCTAATCAGTTTAGTAAGACGTTTTATCAAATAGGAGAAGAACATGAAAAAAATTAGCTTATTGTTAGCCAGTCTATGTGCCTTGTTTTTAGTGGCTTGTTCCAATCAAAAACAGGCTAATGGCAAACTAAATATCGTAACAACCTTTTACCCTGTCTATGAATTTACCAAGCAAGTCGCAGGAGATACTGCTAATGTGGAACTCCTCATCGGTGCTGGTACAGAACCCCATGAATACGAACCTTCTGCCAAGGCAGTTACCAAAATCCAAGACGCAGATACCTTCGTTTATGAAAATGAAAACATGGAAACATGGGTACCTAAATTGCTAGATACTTTGGATAAGAAAAAGGTGAAGACTATCAAGGCGACAGGCGATATGTTGCTCTTGCCAGGTGGTGAGGAAGAAGAGGGAAACCATGACCATGGAGAAGAAGGCCATCACCATGAGTTCGATCCTCATGTTTGGTTATCACCAGTTCGTGCCATTAAACTAGTAGAGCACATCCGTGATAGCTTGTCAGCAGATTATCCTGATAAAAAAGAGACCTTTGAAAAGAACGCAGCTGCCTATATCGAAAAATTGCAAGCCTTGGATAAGGCTTATGCAGAAGGCTTGTCTCAAGCTAAACAAAAGAGCTTTGTGACTCAGCACGCAGCCTTTAACTACCTTGCTTTGGACTATGGACTCAAACAAGTCGCAATCTCAGGTCTCTCTCCAGATGCAGAGCCATCAGCTGCTCGTTTGGCAGAATTGACAGAGTACGTCAAGAAAAATAAAATTGCCTATATCTACTTTGAAGAAAATGCTTCACAAGCCCTTGCTAATACACTTTCAAAAGAAGCAGGTGTCAAAACAGATGTTCTCAATCCTTTAGAAAGTCTGACAGAAGAAGATACCAAGGCGGGAGAAAATTATATCTCTATCATGGAGAAAAACCTCAAAGCTTTGAAACAAACAACAGACCAAGAAGGCCCAGCAATCGAGCCTGAAAAAGCAGAGGATACCAAGACAGTTCAAAATGGTTACTTTGAGGATGCAGATGTCAAGGATCGCACCTTGAGTGACTATGCAGGTAACTGGCAATCAGTTTATCCTTTCCTTGAAGATGGCACGTTTGATCAAGTCTTTGACTACAAGGCTAAGTTGACTGGTAAGATGACCCAGGCTGAGTACAAGGCCTATTATACAAAAGGCTATCAGACAGATGTCACTAAGATCAATATCACTGATAACACTATGGAATTTGTTCAAGGTGGCCAAAGTAAGAAATTCACCTACAAGTATGTCGGCAAGAAAATCTTGACTTATAAGAAAGGCAATCGTGGCGTGCGCTTCCTCTTTGAAGCCACAGATGCTGACGCTGGACAATTCAAATATGTTCAGTTTAGTGACCACAATATCGCCCCAGTTAAGGCAGAACATTTCCATATCTTCTTTGGAGGCACAAGCCAAGAAGCCCTCTTTGAAGAGATGGACAACTGGCCAACCTACTATCCAGATAACTTATCTGGACAAGAAATCGCCCAAGAAATGTTGGCGCATTGATGAGAAAATCGACTAGTTCATGAGAGCTGGTCGGTTATTTGGTACTAGATGGTAATACTCTTCGAAAATTTCTTCAAACTACGTCAGCGTCGCCTTGCCGTATATATGTGACTGACTTCGTCAGTCTTATCTACAACCTCAAAACAGTGTTTTGAGCAGCCTACGGTTAGCTTCCTAGTTTGCTCTTTGATTTTCATTGAGTATAACTTCATTATAGACCTTTCAGATACCTAAGGAACTTTAAACAATGAATAAAATTCTTGAAATATCTGGACCTGTATGTTAGAATAATTTTATCGGGTAAGGTTCATTAGAACACCAAATCCCTTAACTATTGCAGTAGTTAAGGGATTTTTTGACGTATCTTAGCGATTTAACGGGTGTTTACAGGCTAGTCATTCGGTCTACTTCTTACCATCTAGCCATTTGCAGACGAAATACAAGATAATTCCTGCTATGACGTCCGCTACAATAGTAAGAACGAGCTCTGGGGCAAGGTTCATTAGTTTCACCTCCTCTCACGAACCGTAAGGAACGTAATCGGTAACCGATGACAAAAATAGTATATCACATTAAATTTAGATCATCAACATTGCTTAATTCTTGAAATATAGGGGATTATATGCTAGAATGTAGTTAGTTGATAAGGTTCATTAGAACACCAAAGCCCCTAACTACTGCCATAGTTAAGGGCTTTTTTGACGTATCTTAGCGATTTAACGGGTGTTGATAGGCTAGTCACTCGGTCTACTCCTTACTATCTAGCCATCTGCAGACGAAATACAAGATAATTCCAGCTATGACATCCGCTATAATAGTAAGAGCGAGCTCTATGATAAGGCTCATTAGTTTCACCTCCTCTCACGAACCCATAGGAACGTAATCGGTAACCGATGACAAAAATATTATACCACATCAAATTTAGATCATCAACATTGCTTAATTCTTGAAATATTGGATACCAGTGCATCCAATGATTTTTCTCTATCCTATTGAAAGGTTAACCGTTACTTGTTCTGTGTATTTAACCACAGCTTGAAAAGCTTAGATAGTACACTGATAAGCAACGGAGCTAGAAAAACTGTGAGTAAAGTTTCTAGCATATGTAGCACTTCTTTTTTTAATTAAATTGAGGAGGCGAAATCAGGTGGTTCTAGCAAGCTCTCGTATGCTATGATTTTAAAATCTGTTCTAATTGCTTTGTTTGTTGATGGAAAAGAATCTCATAAAGAATAATCAAATTTCACTCCTTTTAAAAATATTTGTTAAACATTTCACAAATAATTGAAAACGAATACAAAAAGTAATATAATGATGTTAAGTAAATAGCGCGGAGGCGCAGGAGGAAAATTATATGGCGACATTTTACGTTCCGGCAGTCAACCTTATTGGTAAAGGTGTTGTAAATGAAGTAGGTCCTTATATCAAGGAACTTGGCTATAAAAAGGCACTTTTGGTGACAGATAAGTACATCGAAGGCAGTGACATTTTACCTAAGGTTTTAAAACCGCTAGATACAGAAGGAATCGAATATGTCATCTTTAGCGACGTAGAGCCAAACCCTACTTGTAAGAATGTCACAGATGGGGTTGCTGCTTTGGAAGAGCATGGATGTGATTTTATCATCAGTCTTGGTGGGGGCTCTCCACAGGATGCAGCTAGTTGTATCTCTATCATAGCTACAAATGGTGGCAAACCACAGGATTATGAGGGGCTTCATAAGTCTGCTAAAAAAGGCTTGCCAGTTGTGGCTATCAATACAACAGCAGGAACTTCTGCAGAAATCACTATTAACTATGTGATTACGGACGAAGAACGCAAGGTCAAGATGGTAATGGTTGATAAGAATAGCCTTGCCTTGATTTCTGTCAATGACCCTGAATTGATGCTCTCTAAGCCTAAAGGATTGACTGCAGCGACAGGTATGGATGCTCTGACTCACGCAGTTGAAGCTTTGGTGACACCTGGTGCTTATGATGTGACCAAGAAGCTATCTATTGGAGCAATTGAGCTTATCAAGGAATACCTTCCTCGTGCAGTGGCAAACGGACATGACATTGAAGCGCGTGAAGGCATGGTCAATGCCATCTTCCTTGGTGGTATGAGCTTCAATAATGCAGGTCTGGGCTATGTTCACTCAATGGCTCACCAACTCGGCGCAGTATATAATTTGCCACACGGTGTTTGCTGTGCCATGTTGCTACCAGTTATCGAACGTGAAAATGCTAAACGTGTTCCGAAAGCTTTCCGCAATGTTGCCAAGGCCTTGGGACTTCATGTGGAAGGTAAATCAGATGAAGAGTGTGCTGATTATGCAATTGCTGAAATTGAGAAACTGTCTGAAACAGTAGGTATTCCTAAGAAACTGACTGAGCTTGGTATTGAAGAAAAAGACTTTGACTTTGAATACCTTTCTAAGAATGCCTTGATTGATGCCTGCGCGCCAGGAAATCCATTTATGCCAACCTTAGAAGAAACGATTGAGTTTTATAAAGAGTTGTTTTAGCCAGAGATTAGACGACAATGTGACAATTCACCTCTAATTATTGACATTTCAGGAAAAATCGCAGTAAAAACTGCACAGCCTTCTTTAAATGTGCTATAATACAGGAAAAATAATGATGGAGGTCACGATAATGGCAACATTTTTGATGATTTTTGTGGTGGTTTGTGTGCTCCTATTGGTGATAGTC
This sequence comes from bacterium, assembly GCA_905221185.1. Taxonomy (GTDB): domain Bacteria; phylum Bacillota; class Bacilli; order Lactobacillales; family Streptococcaceae; genus Streptococcus. The sequence continues at coordinate 57,208 of CAJNCE010000008.1, forward strand.
ACACTGAGTACAGTTTATGTGGTTCGTCAGCAGTCGGTGGCGATTATTGAACGCTTTGGGAAATACCAAAAGGTTGCCAATAGCGGTATTCACATTCGCTTGCCTTTTGGGATTGACTCGATTGCAGCGCGGATTCAGTTGCGTTTGCTGCAAAGCGATATTGTGGTTGAGACCAAGACCAAGGACAATGTGTTCGTTATGATGAATGTAGCGACCCAGTACCGTGTCAACGAGCAGAGCGTGACAGATGCCTACTATAAACTTATGCTTCCAGAATCTCAGATTAAATCTTATATCGAAGACGCTCTTCGCTCTTCTGTTCCAAAATTAACCTTGGATGAATTGTTTGAGAAAAAAGATGAGATTGCCCTTGAAGTTCAACACCAAGTGGCGGAAGAAATGACAACTTACGGCTACATTATTGTGAAAACCTTGATTACCAAGGTTGAACCAGATGCAGAAGTTAAGCAATCCATGAATGAAATCAATGCGGCGCAACGTAAGCGGGTCGCCGCGCAAGAATTGGCGGAAGCTGACAAGATTAAAATTGTCACTGCAGCTGAAGCCGAAGCAGAAAAAGACCGCCTTCATGGTGTGGGGATTGCCCAACAGCGTAAGGCAATTGTGGATGGATTGGCAGAGTCTATCACAGAACTCAAGGAAGCCAATGTTGGCATGACAGAAGAGCAAATCATGTCCATCCTCTTGACCAACCAGTATTTGGATACCTTGAATACCTTTGCTTCTAAAGGAAATCAAACTATCTTTTTACCAAATACGCCAAATGGTGTAGATGATATCCGTACACAAATCTTGTCAGCCCTCCGTGCTGAGAAGAAATAATAGACTAATACTCTTCGAAAATCTCTTCAAACCACGTCAGCGTCGCCTTGCCGTAGATATATGTAACTGACTTCGTCAGTCTTATCTACTACCTCAAAACGGTGTTTTGAGCAACCTGCGGCTAGTTTCCTAGTTTGCTTTTTGATTTTCATTGAGTACAAAGAGCTTGGCAACAGGCTCTTTTTGTATTGCTTTTGTAGGTTTGGGGACTGAATCTTCCTCCACAAATTATAGAATCTTTTCTGAGTATTTAGGGAGTGATGGAGGAAATCTTGAAAGCGCTTTTGTTTTGTGCTATAGTCAAGTCAATAGACTTGTTTAACGAGGAATGCTTGCATGAGAAGAGAAGAAGTTTTAGGAAATCACTGGTTTTTTAGCCAGGAGGTGGGGAAAGAAGAGGCCTTGGCGCCGGATTTTCAGAGGGAAAATTGGCAGGCCATTCAAGTGCCACATGACTGGAGTATTTACAATGATTTTGACCAGTATTCGCCAGCTCAAAATGAGGGTGGTCAGCTAAATGGGGGTCAGGCTTGGTACCGGACGCAGTTCTATTTGGAAGAAGATGCCAGTCTTGTTTCAGTGCGTCTGCTCTTTGATGGGGTTTACATGAATGCTCAGGTCTATATCAACGGGCAAGTGCTGGGCTATTATCCCAATGGCTATACACCTTTTTCTTATGATATCACGCCTTATCTAAGAAACGATGGGACGGCCAACCAGCTTGCAGTTTTTGTGGAAAATCAGCAACCTAGTAGTCGTTGGTATTCGGGTAGCGGTATTTACCGAGAAGTGAAGTTGTTGATTACAGATTCGGTGCATCTGGATTTGTATGGGATTACGATAAAAAGTCCGAAACTAAAGGAGCAACGGCAATCTTGGGTGGAAACCCAGCTTGAAAGTAAGGTTTCAAATGATGGTCCTCAGTCCGTGTCGGTGTATTTGGAACAGAGTATCTGGTATGATGGACAACAACTGTCAGACTGGCAGGCAACAGACTCTGTAGTGATTGAGTCTGGGGGCAAATACTCTTTCCAACAAGCAATATCAATTTTTCAACCTTTGCTTTGGGATATTGGCCATCCTCACCTTTACCAATTGAAGACTCGCCTATACAAAAATGGCATTTTAGTTGATGAAGAAGAGGAGACCTTTGGTTACCGCTATATGGATTGGCAAGCGGATAAGGGCTTCTTTCTCAATGGTCGCTGGTTGAAGATTCATGGAGCCTGTCTGCATCATGACTACGGAGCGCTGGGAGCTGTGGAAAACAGGTCAGCTGCTGAGAGACGATTGCGTCAGATGAAGGAAATGGGTGTCAATGCAATCCGAATCACCCATAATCCAGCTAGTAGTATTTTGCTGGATCTAGCTGCCAAAATGGGCCTACTCATCCAAGAAGAAGCCTTTGATACCTGGTATGGAGGCAAGAAAGAATATGACTATGGTCGATTTTTTGAGGAAGAAGCGACTCATCCAGAAGCGAAAGCAGGCGATTTCTGGTCAGATTACGATTTGCGAACCATGGTCCAACGTGGCAAGAACAATCCAGCAATTTTTATGTGGTCCTTGGGAAATGAAGTCAGCGAAGCAAATGGAGATGCTCATTCATTGAAGACGATCAAACGCTTGCTGGAAAGGGTTAAGGAAGTTGATGATAGCCGTTTTGTTACCATGGGAATGGACCAGTTCCGCTTCGGAGATGGTTCTGGAGGTCATGAAAAGATTGCTGATTTGCTGGATGTGGTGGGCTTGAATTACTCGGAAGACAATATTGATGGGATTCGCAAAAGACATCCCAAGTGGCGACTTTATGGATCTGAAACCTCATCAGCTACACGGACGCGTGACAGCTATTTTCGACCAGATAAGGAATGGGTTGGAGATAATCGTCGCGTGAGGAATTTTGAACAGTCGGACTATGGCAATGATCGGGTTCCTTGGGGGAAGACAGCGACGGCTTCTTGGATAGCAGATAGAAATCGGCTAGACTATGCAGGTCAGTTTATCTGGACAGGAGTGGACTATATCGGTGAGCCGACCCCTTGGCACAACCAAAATGACACGCCTGTCAAGAGTTCCTATTTTGGGCTTGTGGACACGGCAGGGATTCCTAAAAATGATTATTATCTCTATCAAAGTCAATGGGTGGATGCAGATCAGCATCCCATGGTTCATATCCTACCCCATTGGAATTGGGAAATCCACAAGAGTTATCAACAAGTTGTGGATAAGTATGGGGATATCCCTGTTCGAGTGTATTCGAATGCTGGTTCTGTAGAGCTATTTCTCAATGGAAAATCTCAAGGTAGGAAGACTTTTCAGGAAAAATGGACTTCAGATGGCAGAAAATACCAAGAGGGAGCAAGTTCTGACCAACTCTATCTCGAATGGCGTTTGCCTTATCAACCAGGAGAATTGTCTGCTGTGGCTTATGATCGTCAAGGTCAGCTTGTGGCAGAAGATAGGGTGGTGACTGCAGGTAAGCCAGCCCAAATCGGCTTACATACCGAAAAAACAAAACTGGAGCCAGATGGGCAAGACCTCCTCTATCTCTATTTTGATGTATTGGACAAGGATGGAAATTGGGTTCCGACTGCTTCCAATCAGCTTCATTTTGAAATTGAAGGTCCTGCTAGCATTGTGGGTGTGGATAATGGCAGGCAGGCCAGTCGTGAACGTTACAAGGCTCAGAAAAATGGTCGGTTTAAGAGGAAAGCCTTTCATGGCAGAGGTGTCCTCTTAGTTCAGAGCTTGGAGCAGGCAGGTCTAGTCAGAGTAAAAGCTAGTGCTAGAGGGCTAGAGCCAGCAAGTTTTGATATCTTAGTGGGAGATGCTTTGGCTACCCAACCAGTGGAAAATAAGCGCTTGTTTGAGATTCGAGTGGACAAGCAGGCAGGCTTACAAGAAGGGGATTCCCCAGCTATTGGACTTTATCCACAAACTGTGGATAACCCTGTGAACAAGGTGGGGAATAGTGAAGTGATTTGGGAGACGAGTGGCAGTGCCCATGCTATTATCAAGCAGGGGGTGCTTCATTGCTTGTCTGCAGGCGACTTGGCTATCCGCGCTAGTTATCAAGGGAAGACCTATCAAATGCATTTGCAGGTTGCAGAAAATACCTCGCTAGGCCGAGCAGTTTCTGTAAGACCGCTTCGCTTGTATACAGCTAAGGGGACTTATCCACAGCTTCCGTCCTCGGTCTTGGTGGACTATGAGTCTGGTGGTGTAAAACGAGTCAAGGTTGTTTGGGAGGCAATCGCTGAAGAAGATTTGGAAAAATTTCATGAATTTACGGTATCTGGCCAGCTTGAGGGGTTGGATCTAAAGGCTTCGGCTCAGGTTTGTGTTCAAGGGATTTGCGCTATTGAACCTGAAAAGGTTTGGACGCTTGTCAAGGAATCCCCACACTTACCAGAGCGAGTCAAGCTAGTCTTATCAGATGGCAGACGAGATACGGCCAAGGTGACTTGGGATGAACTCAATCCTCAAGTCTATGCTCAGGTAGGAGAATGTGTGATCACAGGGCAGGTAGCGGGCTGTGAGTTGCTAGCAAAAGTCACCATTCATGTGACAGATGCTAGTGTAGATGGGGAAGTTATTTCCAATCAGTGGACAGGGTCCAACCTGCCTCTGGTCTTTGCTTCCCACTCAGAACCTAATCACCCAGCCTCTTACCTCAATGACAAGGTCATTGCTCGAAAGAAAGCGATAGCCAATACTTGGATTACTAAATCAGAGCAAGCCAGCGTGGGTATTCTGCTTGGAGATGCAGGGATTTTAAAACCGCGATTTGTGGATAATGTGACCTTGTATTATGTTGAAAATCAAGATTACGTGGCGGTGGATCCTACCTATATCGACTATTATGTGGGGAATGAACCTGCCTTGCCTCGGACTCCTAACCATTTGGATAAGGATTCCCTGCTCAAACAAGAGGAGAATTGGCGCCCTGTATCAGCTATCCGAAAAGTTTCAAGTGACAAGGAAAAAGACCTTCGTTTTGAATTTGATAAGGTGGAGACTTACGCCCTTCGTCTTCGATTTGAAGGCTTGACCAGTCCCCTAGCGCTAACAGAATTGCAAGTGCATGCTAAAAAAGTAAAGAAAAATGTAGATAGGAAGTAGTATGGTACGAGAAATAAAACCGCATGGGCCCTTGCCTAGTCAGGCCCAGCTAGCTTATTTAGATGATGAACTAGCAGCCTTTATCCATTTTGGCCCCAATACCTTTTATGATCAGGAATGGGGGACAGGTCAGGAAGCTCCTGAACGCTTTAATCCGACAAGGTTAGATGCGCGTGAGTGGGTTCGCGTGCTCAAGGAAACGGGCTTTAAAAAGTTGATTTTGGTGGTCAAGCACCACGACGGCTTTGTCCTCTATCCGACGGCTTGCACAGATTATTCGCTCAAGGCCAGTCCTTGGAAGAATGGAGAGGGAGATTTGCTCCTTGAAGTATCCCAAGCTGCCACAGAGTTTGATATGGATATGGGGGTCTACCTATCACCCTGGGACGCCCACAGCCCCCTCTATCATGTGGATCGAGAAGCGGACTATAATGCCTATTATCTGGCTCAGCTGAAGGAAATTTTATCAAATCCTGCCTATGGAAATGGAGGGAAATTTGCTGAGGTCTGGATGGATGGTGCCAGAGGAGAGGGCGCTCAAAAGGTCAATTATGAATTTGAAAAATGGTTTGAGACCATTCATGACCTGCAGGGCGATTGCTTGATTTTTTCAACAGAAGGCACCAGTATCCGCTGGATTGGCAATGAACGAGGGTATGCAGGTGATCCCCTGTGGCAAAAGGTAAATCCTGCTAAACTAGGAACAGAAGCAGAGCTGGACTATCTTCAACATGGGGATCCTTCAGGTACAATTTTTTCAATCGGTGAGGCAGATGTTTCCATCCGGCCGGGCTGGTTTTACCATGAAAATCAGGATCCTAAGTCTCTCGAGGAGTTGGTCGAGATCTACTTTCACTCGGTGGGGAGAGGCACCCCTCTCTTGCTCAATATTCCGCCGAATCAAGATGGTCTCTTTGACGATAAAGATATCAAGCGCCTCTATGAATTTGCGGCTTATCGCGACGAACTCTATAAAGAAGATTTGGCTCTGGGAGCCAAGGTATCTGGTCCTGCTATTTCTGCAGACTTTGCCTGTCATCATCTGACAGATGGCCTTGAGACTAGTTTTTGGGCAAGCGATGCAGACTTGCCAATTCAGTTAGAACTTGACTTAGGGACACCTAAAACTTTCGATGTGCTTGAGTTAAGAGAAGATTTGAAGCTAGGACAACGAATCGCTGCTTTTCATGTGCAAGTAGAGGTGGATGGCGTCTGGCAGGAATTTGGAACGGGTTTTACAGTTGGTCATAAGCGCCTCTTGCGAGGGCCGCTGGTAGAGGCACAGAAGGTGCGCGTGATGATTACGGAGGCACAATCTATGCCTGTATTGACCAAGATTTCACTCTATAAAACTCCTAGCTTAGCAAACAAAGAAGTTGTTCAGGGATTAGCATTTGCAGAAACAAGTTTAGCTGTGGCAAAGGGAGAGATTCTGCATTTTAGGGTTGAACGTAGCGAAAGTAGTACTCCTTTGGAGGCTAAGATTTCAATTCAACCGGGGACTGGTGTGCATGGTGTCGCCTATCAGGATGAGATTCAATTCCTTCAATTTCAAGCTGGAGAAAGCAAAAAAGACCTGACCATACCAACCCTGTATTTTGCTGCTGATAAGACCTTGGATTTCTATCTGAATCTGACTGTTGATGGACAGTTGGTTGATCAAGCTCATATTTTAGTTGAAACGAGATAAAATATTTTCACAATTCATTTCCTTTTCGAATAAATAGATAGAACCATCGAATCTAGCAAAATTAGATTTAAAAATATGGTATAATAGAAGGAGGAAATGGATGACTTTAAGACATCCGGGCATCAGCCCAACCAATGACTTGGTTGCTAAGAAAATCTTTAGCAATCCAGAAATCACTTGTCAATTTATCCGCGATATGCTGGACTTGCCAGCCAAAAATGTGACTATTTTAGAGGGAAGTAACATTCACGTCTTGCCTTCCCTGCCCTACTCGGCTCAGGATTTTTACACTAGTATAGACGTCTTGGCGGAGTTGGACAATGGCACGCAAGTAATTATTGAGATTCAAGTTCATCATCAGAATTTTTTCATCAATCGCCTGTGGGCTTATCTGTGCAGTCAGGTCAATCAAAACCTAGAAAAAATTCGTCAGCAAGAAGGAAATACTCATCAAAGTTACAAACACATCGCACCAGTTTATGCTATTGCAATTGTGGACAGCAATTATTTCTCAGATGATTTGGCTTTTCACAGTTTCAGCATGCGCGAGGACACGACAGGTGAGGTATTAACTATCACAAACAATGGTCAAGAAAACCATCTGGTCAAGATGGCGTTCTTGGAATTGAAAAAATACAGAGAAACCAGCAAAGACGAGGTTCGTAAACCGTGGTTGGAGTTTTTTGGGAATAAACCCTTTACTCAACAACCCGAGCGAGCCATCAGTCAGGCGGACCAACTGCTGGACTATAAGAGCTGGTCCGAGGAGGATAGGAAAATGTTTAGTGAACAGCGCAGGCGTGAAGAACAAGCCTTGTTAGCACAGGACTATGCCTTGGAACAAGCTGAAGAAAGAGGATTAGAACGTGGTCTTGAACGTGGCCGTGCAGAGGGCATTGAACAGGGACTGGAGCGTGGGAAAATTGAAGGAAGGGAAGAAGGGAAACTTTTTGCATTTCTGGATATGGTACGCCAACATGTTTTAACTTCTGAATTTGCGAGTGAGCAGTTGGGTATGACTGTTTCTGAGTTTGAAGAACTATTGAAAGAGCATCATAAATAAGAACTAATAAAATACAGAGAAACCAGCAAAGACGAGGTTCGCAAGCCGTGGTTGGAGTTTTTCGGCAACAAGCCCTTTACCCAGCAACCAGAGCGAGCCATCAGCCAGGCAGACCAACTGCTGGACTACAAGAGCTGGTCCGAGGAGGATAGGAAAATGTTTAGTGAACAACGCAGACGTGAAGAACAAGCCTTGTTAGCACAGGACTATGCCTTGGAACAAGCTGAGGAGAAAGGCTTAGAGCGTGGTCGAGCAGAGGGTCTTGAAAAAGGTTTAGAGCGTGGTCTTGAACGTGGCCGTGCAGAGGGCATTGAACAGGGACTGGAGCGTGGGAAAGTCGAAGGAAGAGTCTTTGCCTTCCTAGATATGGTCCGCCAAGGTCTTCTGACTTCGGAGGTTGCAAGTCAACAGTTGGGCATGACTGTCGCTGAGTTTGAGGCGCTGTTGTAAATAGTAAAAAATGACATGTTATCGCATAAGATAGCATGTTTTGTATTTGTACTCTTTAGGTGGCTCGCCAAGGTCAGGTCATCGTCTTTTGGCTGTAGTTATGTAGTCTAGCCAATTGTGACCTGTCTATGAGTAGCTTTCTGGTTTGGTTTTTGATTGTCTTAAGCATATTATTTTTACGAATGATTTCTTTTTTTAAAGTTGGAATAGATGGTTTCATGTTTCAAACTGATATATTTTACCTTTGCCAAGAAATGTATGCGCTAACTTTCCGAATAGCAGATGAATGGCAAAGTGTTAGCATATAATAACCTTGGAATTATTTATTTATAAAAATGTGAAAAAATGCGAAATGGAATTTTCTGAAAATTACCTATATTCCCAAAACGCTTTTTTTTTTTTTGCGAAAATTTTAAATCAAATTAGTTGCATATATATCAAAAATAAAGTAGAATAGTTAATGTAAGGATTCACATTAACTATAATAACTAGCCGTTGCTTAAGAAACGGCTAGTTTCACGTGAAAATCCAAAATATATTTCAAAAAGGAGATCCTAAATTAATGGAAAACAAATCATCAATGAGTCGCGTTGAGCGTCTACATCGTGAAAAGGTAACACGCTATTCAATCCGTAAGTATAGCTTTGGTGCGGCTAGTGTAGCCGTTGCTGCTCTTTTCATGTTCCTAGGAAATGGTGCTGTATCAGTCCAAGCGGAAGAAATTCAGGCACCACAAGTGGTAGAAAACCCAACACAACCAGCCTCTGAGACCCCATCAACTCCAGCAGAAAGCACTCCAGCAGCACAACCAGTTGTAGAAGAACCAACAACACCAGCAGTAAAACCAACTGAAGAAGTAACAACTCCAGCTTTGGACAAAAAGCAACTTGAAAACTACATTTCAGAAGTTAAATCAAAACTTTCTGCAGGAAAGTATGCTAATAAAACAGAGGAAAGCCTTGCTCTTTTGAATGGTGAATTGGCTTCTGCTGAGTCTGTACTCGCTTCTGCAACTACTCAAGATGAATTGAACTTAGCTTACAGAAATCTTGTCACTACAGTAAGTTCAAAATTAACAAATAAACCAAAAGATTCAAAAGAAGCTCCGAAAGTAGACACTACTAATGGACAACCAACTGTAGGTAAAAAAGCAGAAAACACAGAACCTAAAGCTGGTACTAACTCTATCGAAAACTCAGGTTCTCGCGATTCACGTAACGGGAAAGCATTAGATAAAGATAATTTGTTTAGAACAGAAGCGACTTCTGGACACGCTGAATTTGAAAGAACAGTGGGCGATGTTACTTACTCAGTAGAATTTTCGGATGATAATTTAAAAGAAATTTACGTTTATAATAAAGAAGAAGCTAATGTTGAATTTAAAATTAAATCGGCTACGAATAAAGTAAGTTATGTTGAGACAACAAAAGGTTCAAGTCAAAAGTTTAATACTGTTGATGAGAATACTCTTACAGATGGTTACGGATATTATTTCAAAAAAATCACTACAGATACAGATACACCATTAACAGTAGCGATGACAGGGCAACCGAATGATTTCATCATGGGGAATAAGAACTATACGAAGACTGAAGATCAAAGCTTTGCTATGGGTGACCGTTATCTTCGTGTAACAGCAAAAGATGGTTCTGCAATGTCAGCACCGGACAGTGGAGTAAATGCAGTTGGTTATTTCAAAATCGTTCTTAAATCTCAAACATACAAATACCAACCTAAGAATTTAACAAATGCAGACAAAGTACTAGTTGCTAATCCAAATCAATTAACACCAGCAGAATTTGAGTCAGTAAAAAATAGCCTTAAAGTAATCTATTCAACAACAAGTACTGATGCACGTCTTACAAGTCTAAAAGGTACAGACGTAGCTGATACTAACTCAGTTGTTGATACAATTGTTGAAGATGGTAAAAACTTCGTTGTAACTTATAAAGATGGTTCTAAAGATACTGTTTCAAAAGGTCTATTAGTTAAGAGCGGAGAAGCACCGGCGGTAGATACAAATCCAAAAGCTAAAGGGACAGTTCTATCAACGGATGAAAAATTATCAGGAACTGGTGTGGCTGGAGCAACTGTTAAGGTTACTGTAAGAAACCCAGAAAAAACAGAAGTATTATTAGAAAAAACTGCAACAGTAAACGCTGAAGGAAAATGGGAAATTCCTTTAACTGAAGGTTTAAATAGTAACGAAGCCTTAAATGGAGCAAGTACAGCAGCTAGAACATTCTATAAAAATAAACCTAAAAATCCAGTAGAAATTGTTCAAACGGTAGATGGAATAGAAAGTAAAGCGAAAGATCAAGATGTATCTATCGGACCTTCAGCAATTTTACCATCACCAGCAGCAAAAGACGGTAAGAGCGTTGTGGCAGGAACTAAAGAAGTAACATTTACTGTACCGCATGACGCAGGATTCACATACTTCTTCTATACAAATAAAGAAACGAATAAAGACGTTCAGCTTGATGTTAAACGTGAAGACGACGGAAGTTTAGTGATGGCTGGTGGAAATGCAAGTAAAGCAACTGTTAAAGAGACTGTAAAAGGACCTTTCTATGACACAGTTACTTTAACATTAACAGAACCTGTTAAAGAAGGGGTAGATTTAAAAGTTATTCCTCACAATGGTGGAGCAACAAAAGGGACTTACTTAGGTAAAACACCTTATCCTGTTACTAATGAGGCGCCAGTAGTTGCACCAGTAGTGGAAAACCAAAACGAAAAAACAGTCCCTACAGAAACAACGATTACTAAAGCTGATTTATTAGCACTTGTGAAAGTAACAGACCATGAAGATGATAAAGATGCAACACTTGGTGATAAAGGTCATGTTCGTGTAGTATCAGTTGACGGAAATACAACTGTTACTGGAATTGATACTTCAGAAGCAGGAGAACACACTGTTGTATATAAAGCTGTAGATAGCCAAGGTAAAGAATCAGCAGAATACACTTATAAAGTAATTGTACGTAAAAATGACGCTCCTGAAGTGAAAATTCCTTACTCTGTAGACGGTAAGAAAGATGTATATGTATATGCAAATGAAGACTTCGATATTCCAATCAAGTATACAGATGATACAGGTAAGGTAGTGGAAGCGTCTATTAGACAGGGTGGAAATAAAGAACTGCCTCAGAAGGCTGGACAAGATGATCCTAATGTTTTAGATAATCAATATAATATGACAGTAGGAAAAATTTCTAAAGATACGGAAGCAACAGAAAATAACCCTGCAACTATTCACATTACTGGTAACTTATCTAAGACAACACCAGGATTAACAGCATCTTCATTCCCGAAAGATGAGAATGGTGAATATCCTATCGTAACTCGTTACGCAACAGCAACAGATGAAGATGGTAAGAATATTTTTAATAATGCTACAGGTAGTTCGTACTCAACAGACCCGGGTGGATTCAGAATTGTCTTAAAAGCTCAAACAGCTAAATATGACATTAAAGAATTAGATGACGCTAACAAAATTGTTGTAAGTAATAGTGCAGCATTGACTCCTGATGATTTAGCAGCTGTTAAAGAAAAACTTCAATTAGAATACTCTAAGAAAAATAAAGATAAGAACATCAATAAAGATGAAGCAGTTACTCCAGACAACGTTAAGAAAGCTGTTGATTCTGTAACTCAAGAGGGCTCTAACTTAGTAGTAACATATAAAGATGGTTCTAAAGATACTATTCCAGTAGATAAAGTTGCAAAATTAGATAAGCAACCAGCTATCGATGCAGTTACTAACAAAGCAAACGAGCAAATCGCAGCTATTAATGGTAATGGCAACTTATCACCAGCTGAAAGAGAAAAAGCTATTGCTGATGTTAATACAGGAAAACAAGCAGCGTTAGATAAAATCGATGAAGCTACAAATAACGACGCAATTAATGCAGGTAAAACTGAAGGAACTGATGCTGTAGCGAAAGTAAACCCAGTAGCGAAAGAAAAAGCGAAACAAGCAATCGCTGATGAGTTAACAGCTAAGAATGCAGAACTTGATAAACGTACAGACTTATCAGATGCAGAAAAAACAAAAGCTAAGGAAGAAGCTAAGAAATTAGCAGATGCACAATTAAAAGAAATTGCTAAACAACCTGATTCAGCACCAACAGCGGCAGAAGCTAAAACAGCTCAAGATGAAGTAGATGCAGCTAAAGATAAAGGTGTAGCAGACGTTAAGACTGTAAACCCAATCGCGAAAGAAAATGCTCTAAAAGCAGTAGCTGATGAATTAGCTAAAAAAGAAAAACAAATCGACGATCGTACAGATTTAACAAAAGAAGAAAAAGATGCAGCTAAAGAAGAAGCTAAAGGATTAGCGAAAACAGCAACAGATGCGATTAACGCTCAACCTAATAAAGAAGCAGATCCAGAAGCAGCTAAAACAGCTCAAAAAGCAGTAAATGATGCAAAAGATGATGGTGTGAAGAAAGTTAAAGCTGTAAATCCACCAGCTAACAAAAAAACAACTGCCAAAGAAGAACTAGCAAATACAGCAGATGCTAAAAAACAAGCTATTCAAGATGACAACACATTATCTGAAGCAGCTAAAGAAAAACTTAAAAAAGAAGTAGATGATATTAAAGAAGCAACAGATGCAGCAATCAATGGTGCTAAGAAAAATGCTGACGTTGATAAAGTTAAAGATGCCGCTGCACAAGCCATCAAAGCAATCAACTCTGCACGTGTACCAGGTAACAAATTAGTTGCTAAAAATCCTACGAGTTTAGATGCTGAAGAACAAGATAAGCTTAAAAAAGCTATCGAAGCTGTAAACCCAGGTGCAACTGTAACGGTAAATCCTGATGGAACTGCAAGTGTAACATTACCAAATGGTAAAACAGAGCCATTAAAACAAGCTGATTTAACGAAATCTGCGGATGACTTAAATAACCCAGCTGGTGGTAACAACATTAACCGTCCAGTGGATAAAGTTATCGTTAAAGATCCTGCGAAATTAACAGATGATGAAAAAGAAAAAATCAAAAAAGCTGTTCGCGACGTTAACCCTAACGCTGTAGTAACAATGGATGATAACGGAACCGTAACTGTTTCAACTCCAGATGGACACACAGCAGCATTCCCAGCAGCAGAATTAGTACGTACATTAGAGGATGCAGCAAAACCTGATTCAGCTAATACAGGAATTCGTAAGCCAGCAGATAAAGTAGTTGGTGATGCAACAAACCCAGCTGACCAAGCAAAAGCAACTGAAAAACTTCAAAAATTAAATGGACCTCATGCTAAAGTTCAATATGACAATGAAGGAAATGCAACAGTAGTTCTTCCAAACGGAACAATTGCGACAATTCCAGCATCAGACCTATTCAAAACACCAGAAGATGCTAAGAAAGCAAATGGTGGAGATGACATCAACAAACCAAACTCACAAACTGTTGTAGCAAATAAAAATGCTTTAACACCAGATGAGAAAAAAGCAATCGAAGACAAAGTTAAAGCAGTTAATCCAGGTGCAGTTGTAACAGTTGACGAAAAAGGAAATGCAACAGTAACAACACCAGAAGGCAAAACAGCAGTAATCGATGCAGATGATTTAGTTAAAGGTGCTGACGAAAAAACTTCTCCAAAAGCTGGTAACAACATCAATAATCCAGCAGACAGAGTACAAGTAGCAGACAAAGATGCAGTTAAATCACCAGAAGAAATCGCTAAAATCAAAGCAGCAGTTGAAGCTGTAAACCCTGGTTCTACAGTAGTAGTTGATGAAAAAGGAAATGCGACTGTAACAACACCAGAAGGCAAAACAGCAACAATTCCAGTAAGCGAATTAGTGAAAACTCCAGCTGACAAAGATAATGTAACTGGTGGAAACCAAGTAAATACTCCAGCAGATAGAGTAGTGGTAGAAAACCCAGCTTCATTAACAGATAAAGATAAAGAAGCTATTAAAGCTAAAATCCAAGCTGTAAACCCAGGTGCTGACGTAGTATTTGACGAAAAAGGAAATGCAACAGTAACAACACCAGAAGGCAAAACAGCAACAATTCCAGCGAGCGATTTAGTAAAACCTAAAGCGGACTTAGCTGACCCAGCGAAACAAGATGCTGTAAACAAACCAGCAGACAAAGTAGTAGTTGACCCAGCAAAAGTAGCAGCTGATAAAGATTTACCAACAGAAGCTAAAGATGCTATTAAGGCAGCTGTAGCAGCAGTGAACCCAGGTTCAACTGTAGTAGTTGATGATAAAGGAAATGCAACAGTAACAACACCAGGTGGTAAGACTGTAGTTATTCCAAAAGCTGACTTAGTGAAAACAGAAGCTGATAAAGAAACTGCTAAAGCAGGAAACAACATCAACAAACCAGCAGACAAAGTAGTTGCTGATAAAGATACTTTAACTCCTGAAAATCTTGAAGCAATCAAAGCTAAAGTGGCAGCAGTGAACCCAGGTGCAACAGTAGTAGTAGACGACAAAGGAAATGCAACTGTAGTTACACCAGACGGACAAACAGCAACTATTCCAGTAACTGACTTAGTGAAATCTCCAGCAGAAGCTGAAGGTGCAAAAGCAGGTAACGATGTCAACAAACCAGCTGATAAAGTATCTGCAAACAAAGATGCCTTAACTCCTGAAGATATTAAAGCAATCAAAGCTAAAGTAGAAGCAGTGAACCCAGATGCTAAAGTATTCGTTGACGACAAAGGAAATGCAACTGTATCTACTCCAGATGGTAAAACAGCAACAATCCCTGTTGAAGATTTAGTAAAAGATCCAGCAGCTAAAGAAACTCCAAATGCAGGAAACAAAGTAAACACTCCAGCAGATAAAGTAGTTGTAAACAATCCAGCTAAATTAACAGATGATGAAAAAGCTAAAATTGCTGAAAAAATCAAAGCAGTAAATCCAGATGCTAAAGTAGCATTTGATGAAAAAGGAAATGCAACAGTCACAACGAAAGACGGAGCTGTGGCAACAATCCCAGCATCAGACTTAGCGAAAACTGCGGCTGACTTAACTGATCCTGCTAAACAAGATGCAGTTAAGAAACCAGCAGACAAAACACTAGTTAAGAACCCAGCTAAATTAACTCAAGCTGAAAAAGATGCAATCAAAGCAGCTGTAGCAAAAGTAAATCCAGAAAATACAACAGTAGTTGTAGATGAAAAAGGAAATGCAACAGTCACAACACCAGACGGTAAAACTGAAGTAATTCCAGCATCTGACCTAGTGAAAACTGCAAAAGAAGCTGAAGGTGTAAACGCAGGAAACAACATCAACAAACCAGCGGATAAAGTTTCAGCAACACCAGCAGATTTAACTGGAGATAAGAAAGACGAAGTTAAAGCTAAAATTAAAGCAGCTGTAGAATCAGTAAATCCAGGTGCAACTGTATTCGTTGACGATAAAGGAAATGCAACAGTCACAACACCAGACGGTAAGACAGCAACAATCCCAGTTGAAGACTTACTAAAAGATCCAGCAGCTAAAGAAACTCCATCAGCAGGAAACAAAGTAAATACTCCAGCTGAAAAAGCACTTGTAGATCCAGCAGTATTGAATGATCCAAATGCAACATTACCAAACGATGTTAAAGATGCTATTCAAAAAGCTGTAGAATCAGTAAATCCAGGTGCGACAGTAGTAGTAGACGACAAAGGAAATGCGACAGTAACTGTAACAAATCCAGACGGAACTAAGACTACAGCAACAATCCCAGCTTCAGATTTAGTGAAATCAAATGCTAAAGAAGACTTGGAAAATGCCGCTAAACAAGATGCGATTAAGAAACCAATCGATGAAACAGTAGTTGCTAATAAAGATGCTTTAACAGACCCTGAAAAAGAAGCAATTAAAGCTAAGGTTCAAGAAGTTAACCCAGGTTCAACTGTCGTAGTTGATGAAAAAGGAAACGCAACAGTCACAACTTTGGAAGGAAAAACAGCAGTAATTCCAGCGGATGATTTAGTGAAAACTGCAGATGAAGAATTAACGGATCCAAAAGCAGGTAACGTCATCAACAAACCAGCTGACAGAGAGTTAGTTACAGATAAAGACAACTTAACTCCTGAAGATATCAAAGCAATCAAAGACAGAGTTGAAGCAGTTAACCCAGGAGCATCTGTATACGTGGACGAAAAAGGAAACGCAACAGTAACAACTCCAGACGGACAAACAGCTACAATTCCAGTAAATGATTTAGTGAAGACTGAAGCTGATAAGAATACAGCAAATGCTGGTAACAAAGTAAATACTCCAGCAGATAAAGTATTAGTGAAAGACCCAGCTAAATTAACTGCTAAAGAGCTTGAAAAAGTTGAGAAGAAAATCAAAGAAGTAAATCCAGGTGCTGAAGTAGTATTTGACGATAAAGGAAATGCTACAGTTAAGACTAAAGAAGGTAACATTGCAACAATTCCAGCAGCAGATTTAGTTAAACCAAAAGCAGATTTACTAGATCCAGCTAAACAAGATGCAGTTAAGAAACCAGCGGACAAAACTTTAGTGAAAAATCCAGATGCTCTAACTAAAGAAGAGAAAGATGCAATCACAGCTAAAGTTAAAGCCGTTAACCCACCAGCAGATGGAACAACTGTATTCGTAGATGACAAAGGAAATGCAACAGTAACAACTAAAGATGGTAAGACTGTAGTAATTCCAAAAGACGATCTAGTGAAAACAGAAGCAGAAGCTGCTAACGAAAAAGCTGGAAACAACATTAATAAACCAGCAGATAAGACTGTAGTAGCAAATCCAGAAGCTCTATCTCCAGAAGAGAAAAAAGCAATCGAAGCTAAAGTTAAAGCAGTAAATCCAGATGCTAAAGCAGTATTTGTAGATGACAAAGGAAATGCAACAGTTACATTGAAAGGTGGTAAATCAGCAACAATTCCAGCAACTGATTTAGTGAAAACAGAAGCAGATGCAGCTAAACCAAATGCAGGAAATAAAGTGAATACACCAGCTGACAAAGTAGTTGTGAAAGATCCAGATGCATTAACAGATGCGGATAAAGCTAAGGTTACAGAAGCAATCAAAGCGGTAAATCCAAATGCTGAAAAAGTTGTATTCGACAAAGATGGAAATGCAACAGTTACTCTAAATGATGGAACCACTGCAACAATTCCAGCAGCTGATTTAGTGAAAACAGAAGCTGAAGCAGCTAAACCAGAAGCAGGAAACAATGTGAACACACCAGCTGACAAGACTGCGGTAGCAAATCCAGAAAAACTTACAGATGCAGAAAAAGAAGCTGTTAAGAAAGCTGTAGAAGCAGTAAATCCAGGTGCAACTGTAGCGGTTGACGACAAAGGAAACGCAACAGTAACGAAAGATGGTAAGACAGCGGTCATTCCAGCGGCGGACTTAACGAAATCAAAAGAAGATGCAGCTAAGCCAAAAGCAGGAAATGACGTAGTTAAACCAGCAGATAAGACTGTAGTGAAAGATCCAACTTCATTAACTGATGAAGAAAAACAAGCTATCACAGATAAGCTTACAGCCTTAAATCCAGATGCAACTGTAGTAGTTGATGACAAAGGAAACGCAACAGTGACACCTAAAGATGGTAAACCAGTTGTAATTCCAGCAGCAGACTTAACGAAGACAGAAGCAGATGCAGCTAAACCAAATGCAGGAAACGATGTAAACACACCAGCAGATAAGACAGTCTTAGATCCAACTAACTTAGAAAAATCTAAGAAAGAAATCGCGGATAAAGTGAAAGCAGTCAACCCAGGTGCTGAAGTTGTAGTGGACGACGAAGGAAACGCAACAGTCACAACACCAGAAGGTAAGACAGCAGTCATTCCAGCAGCTGATTTGGTGAAAACAGCGGAAGATGCAGCTAAACCAAATGCAGGAAACGACGTAGTTAAACCAGCAGATAAGACTTTAGTGAAAGATCCAGCTAAACTTACTGGTGATGAGAAACAAGCAATCACAGATAAGCTTACAGCCTTAAATCCAGATGCTAAAGTTGTAGTTGACGATAAAGGAAATGCAACAGTAACACCTAAAGATGGTAAACCAGTTGTAATTCCAGCATCAGACTTAACGAAGACAGAAGCACAAGTTAAAGAGCCAAAAGCAGGAAATGATGTAAACACACCAGCTGACAAGACTGTAGTGAAAAATCCAGACTCATTAATACAAGATGAGAAAGATGCAATCGTAGCTAAAGTTAAAGCAGTAAATCCAGATGCGACTGTTGTAGTGGACGACAAAGGAAACGCAACAGTAACACTTCCAAACGGTAAGACAGCGGTCATCCCAGCATCAGACTTAGTAATCCCTGCTGACAACCTAGCTAACGAAGCTAAGAATGCTAAAGTTAAAACACCAGCTGTTCGTACATTAGTTGGAGATAAAGAAAACTTAACAGACGCTGAAAAAGCAGCAGTTAAGAAAGCAATTGAAACAGTAAACCCAGGAGCAACTGTAGTAGTAGATGATAAAGGAAATGCAACAGTAACATTACCAGATGGTTCTACAGCAACAATTTCTAAAGAACAACTAGTGAAAGATAAAGAAGCTGTTTCTAAATCTAAACACGGTGGAGATAATCTTGATATCGACTTGAGTAAAGTAGAGGTAGCAGACCTTGAAAATATTACTCCAGAAGAAAAAGCGAAATTCCAATTCAAAGTTCTAGGTGCTATCACAGATGTAGAAGAATTCGATCTTGATGCTTACATTAAATCTACAGATGAAAATGGAAACACAATTTACACATCTAAAGATTCTAAAGTGAAAATTACAATCGACAAAGATGGTAATGCAACAGTAGAAAAAGATGGTAAGAAAGAATTAGCTATTAACATTGATAAAGCTGGAAATGTAACAATCGTTACAAAAGAAGGTCAAGTATTAGCAATTCCAAGAGATGATGCATTCAAACAACGTCCATATGTACCATCAAATGGTGGAGGCAATAACAGTGGTAACGGTAACGGAACTTCTGGCAATAACGCAACTAATAACACTGATGCAAAAGTGGATAAAGCTAAGTTAGAAGGTGCTATCCATCAATTAGATGAATTGATCATTAAAGAATCAGCTAAGCTTGATGCAGAA